>JBBSKE010000001.1:0-41474 GCA_038256595.1 Tepidiformales bacterium
CGTGTCGGCCCAGTAGGCGCCGGTGACCAGGATGTAGTTGCGCAGATCGCTCGACGCGCTCTTCGCCTGGGACATGGCTGCGGTGGTCCGAGTCATGCTCGATTACCCCTTCGGCAGCGTGAGGGTCACGGTCCGCGTGAGCTCCATCAGCCGGTTCACGTAGCCCCATTCGTTGTCGTACCAGGCGAGAACTTTCACAAGTGTGCCATCGACCACCATGGTCGAAAGGGCGTCGATAATCGACGAGCGTGGGTCGCCCGCGTAGTCGACGGAGACCAGTGGCCGCGTTTCAAATCCGAGAATCCCCTTGAGCGAATCCTTCGATGCGGTCGCGAAGAGCCAGTTGACCTCCTGGCGCGTCGTTTCCCTCGCCACTTCGAAGACGCAATCGGTCAGCGAGGCGTTCAGGAGCGGCACCCGGATGGCCATCCCGTTGAGCTTGCCCTCGAGCTCCGGGTAAATCATCGAAATCGCCGTGGCCGAGCCGGTCGTCGTCGGAATCAGGGAGGCGAGGGCGGAACGGGCGCGGCGCAGGTCCCTGTGCGGCGCATCGACCACGACCTGCGTGTTCGTCACGTCGTGGATTGTCGTAATCGCGCCGTGGACGATGCCCAGCCCTTCGTGGATCACTTTCACGACCGGCGCGAGGCAGTTCGTCGTGCACGAAGCGGCCGTCACGAGGTGGTGCCGCTCCGGATCATAGAGGCCGTCGTTGCAGCCGATGACCACGTTCAGGTCCGCGCCCTTCACCGGCGCCGCGACCACCACTTTCGTGACTCCTACGTCGAAATACTGACGGAGGGATTCGGTCGTGGTGAACTTGCCCGATGCTTCGACCACGATATCAACGCCAAGGTCCCGCCATGGCACAGCGCCCGGCGTGAGGTGCTCGGAGAAGCCAATGCGCCGGCCTTCGATGGCCAGGGATTCATCGTCCGAGCGGATATCCCGGCTCCAGCGGCCCTGGACGCTATCGAATTCGAGGTGGTGTGCGGCCGTGGCCGCGCCGCCCTTGATCTCGTTGACGTGGCGAATTTCGAACTCGGGCCAATCCCATGCGGCGCGCAGGGCGAGGCGCCCCATCCGCCCGAAGCCATTTATTCCGATGCCGATGGTCACTGGCGGTCTCCTCGCGTGCGATGGGCGACGCTCAGCGCGTCCGCGCTGGCACAGCCGAAATTGTATCAATTGGCGTTGATGAAACCACTCGGCTCCGTTAACACGCTCCCCGGACGCGAGCGGGAGCTCCGGCGAGGCGTGTTTGCCGCCGGTGCTTCGCCCTGCCCGAATTGTTCACTTGTCCCGAAGCTGCTAGATTCCCCGCACTGGTACTATGCGGAGCCATCCCTGCGTCCGCGCCAAACGAGGAGTCACAGCCATGGTTGATCTGAAAGATACGGTCGAAGAAGCGGGATTCCGCGCCGAAGTGCGCAGCTTCCTCGATGAGAATTATCACGGCGTCACCGAGAAGCCGAAGCCCTTTGATATGGAAGGTTCCGGCGGGAAGAATGCGGCGATGGAGAAGTGGCGCATCGCCCTCTCCGAGCGCGGCTGGCTTTCGCCCCACTGGCCGAAGCAGTACGGCGGCGCCGACCTGACCGTCACCGAGCAATTCGTCTTCAACGAAGAGATGGCCGAGGCGCGCGCGCCCCTCGCCGGCAGCTACCATGGCCTTCAGCTCATCGGCCCAATCATCATCCTCCATGGCACCGAAGAGCAGCGGAAGGAACATCTCCCGAAAATCACCAGCGGCGACACGATCTGGTGCCAGGGCTACTCTGAGCCTGGCTCCGGCTCTGACCTCGCATCGGTCCAGACCCGCGCAGTCAAGGATGGCGACGAATACGTCATCAATGGCCAGAAGATCTGGACCTCTGGCGCGCACAACGCCGACTGGATCTTCGTCCTCGCGCGCACCGATCCGAATGCGCCGAAGCACCGCGGCATCAGCATGTTCCTGGTCGATATGAAGACCCCGGGTGTGAACGTCCGCAAGATGTACAACATGGCGAACAAGTATGGTCTCTGCGAAGTCTTCTTCGAAGACGTGCGGGTGCCTGCAACCGGCCTCCTCGGGGAAGAGAACCGCGGCTGGTACGTCAGCGCCAGCCTGCTCGACTTCGAGCGCTCGAACATCGGCGCCGCCATCGGCAATCGCCATTCCACACTCGAACTGGTGAACTACGCGAAGCGCGTGCAGGCCGAAGGTGTCCAGGTGGTCAGCGAAGAGGTCAAGCTTGAACTCGCCGATCGCCTCGTCGAAGCCGACATCTCCCGCCTGCTCTCCTACCGTGTGATCACGATGCAGAAGCGTGGCCTGATCCCGAACTACGAGGCGTCCGTCAATAAGATGTACTACTCGGAGCTCCAGCAGCGCATCGTTCGCACAGGCATGAAGATCGGCGGCATGTACGGCCAGATGATGGAAGGCAGCTACCTCCAGCCAGCCGGCACGAACCTCGCGCACAACTACATCCAGGCGATTCCCGGCACCATCGCTGCAGGTTCGAGCGAAATCCAGCGCAACATCATCGCCACTCGCGGCCTCGGCCTCCCGCGCTAATCGGGGTCACTTTTGCACCAATCGAAGCCGCCGCTGGTCTCCCAGCGGCGGCTTCTTCGTGTCGCGAAGATGGAAATTCCATCCAATACCGGCCTCGCCGCCGCGCATACACTGGCCACATCTTCCGCAGGAGCCACCACATGCCAGGCTACGCCGTCATCCCTTCGATTCGCGCAAGCAACCTCGAACAGGCGCTCGCGTTCTACACCGAAACCCTCGGATTCACGCTCAAGCGTGGCACTATCGAGGAAGGCAACATCTCGCTCTTCCGCGGCGACGCGAGCGTCATGCTCGAAGGTGCGACCCCGGCGTTCTACAGCGACGCCTACAATGCGGCCATCCGTGAGCGCATCGGCACGCCCTCGGCGATGGCGCTCTACATCGAAGCGGACGACCTCGAAGCGCTGAATGCGAAGCTTCTTGCCGCGGGCCTCGCCATCATCGACCCGCTCGCCGACCGCCCATGGGGCCAGGCCGAATTCACCATCGCCGACACAGACGGCAACTGGCTGACCTTCTGGAAAGCGCTCGACACGTCAGAATCGAACGAAAACGTGACGTAACTTAACCGGATCGTCGTTTCCGGAGTCGCCCCCGGGTGGCGTGCTGGGGTAGACTTGCGCCAATGAAAGCGCGGCATAGGCGCTTCCTTTTGGTGGCAGCCTTCCTTCTCCCGCTATTGTCGGCGGTCTCCCTGGGCCTGGTAAGTTACCGCGTCTCCCACACGGGCACGCCGACTTTCACCTTCCTGGCCTGGAACCTTGCGCTCGCCTGGTGCCCGCTCGTGCTGGCTGGCGCGATCTATTGGATGCACCGCACGGGCGCCCCGACGCTCGCGCTGATCGTCGTCGCCTCCATGTGGCTGCTCTTCCTGCCGAACGCGCCCTATCTCGTGACCGACTTTATCCACGTGCGCATCGCCGATGGCCGCCTGCAGATGTTCGATGCCTTCCTCCTCGGGACGTTCGCCGTCAACGGCGTCGCGCTCGGCTACGTTTCGACCTACCTGGTGCACATGGTATCGAGGGACCGGTTCGGCGGTACCGTTGCCTGGCTGCTGATCGCCGCGTCGATCGCTGCGAGCGCCGTCGGGATCTACCTCGGCCGCGTCCTCCGGCTCAACAGCTGGGACGCCATCCAGGACCCGATGCTCATCCCTCGGCTCCTCCGCGCCCGCCTCGAAGACCCATTCGGCAACCCCGACTTCGTGGCGATGGTCTCGATAGGTTCCGTGCTCCTGTTCGTGGGCTACGCCATCTCCTACTGGGGCGGCCGCCGCCTCACGGGGCCCGCCTCGCCCCAGATGCGCCAACGCCGCCGCCCGAGCTAGGCGGCACGGATTCGCAACCGATGCGAATTCGGAACCCCGCGCGCAAGCAAGGGGACGTCGTGACTCGCCGCAAAATCCTCTGCCCGCGGGCCGAGTCCCCCAGGCAGCAAAGTCCGGGCCGCTACGGAACGGGGCGGGCGGGTGACCTGGCACGCAGATTCTCGGCCTGGCGGCTCGGCTCCTCCCCCGCCCTGACACGCAAAGAGACCGGGCCAAATAGCCCGGTCTCTTGCTCGCTTGCCAGTGTCTCGGCTACGAGTAGCGCTCCTCGCGCCATGGGTCCCCGTAGATGTGGTACCCGTATGTTTCCCAGAAGCCCGGGCGGTCGCGGTCGAGGAACTGCAGCCCGCCGATCCACTTCGCGCTCTTCCAGAAATAAAGATGCGGCACCACCAGCCGCAGCGGCCAGCCCTGCTCAGTCGAGAGCGGCTGCCCGTTGTGCGAGTGCGCGAACATCACGTCCGGCTTCATCAGGTCGACCAGGGGCACGTTTGTGGTGTAGCCGCCGTAGCAGTGCAGCATCACGTATTTCGCCTCGGGCGCGATCTTGAGCTGATCCATGACTGCTCCGAAGGGGATGCCGTCCCATTCGTTGTCGTACTTGCTCCACGTCGTCACGCAGTGGATGTCGTTGACCTCTTTGGTCGAACCGAGCGCGTTGAACTCGTCCCAGGTGAACGTCTTCTCCTCATCGACCAGGCCCCAGGCGTGCATTTTCCAGCTCGCGAGGTCGATGCGCGGGATGCTGCCGTAATGGAGGACCGGCCAACCGGTGGTCAGGTGTTGTCCCGGGGGGAGCCGCAGCTTGCCATCCGGGCGAAGTTCCTTGGTTGCGGTCGCCATTCGTGATGGCCTCCATTCCTTCGTGAGTTGCTTTTGTTTATCAAGCCTACTTTGTCGCGTTTGACCGCCGCAAGGTGTGAGAGCTTACGGGCTTGTGAACACTCATTCTCGCCGTCGAAACCGCCGCAATTCGGCCCCAAACACGCATCACTGACTGCTCTGATCGCCGTTCGCCTGTATCCTGTCGATATGTCTCGTATCGCCCGCCCGGCCGCGCCAACGAAGGACTCCGCGTGAGGAGCGAACCGGTGGCATCCGCCGGCGCAGGCTTTGCGCTGTTGCCGCTCATACGCGCGCTGCGGCCCTACCAGTGGCCGAAAAACGTCATCATCTTCGCCGCGCTTGCGTTCTCCGCAGGCGATGCCTGGCAAATCGATGACCCGGGAAGCTGGTGGCCGCTGGTCTGGCGCTCGGGCCTGCTCTTCGTCCTCTGGTCGATGGCCGCCAGCGCCACCTATCTCCTGAACGACATTCGTGACCGCGAACTCGACCGCCTCCACCCGCGGAAATCGCGTCGGCCAATCGCCAGCGGCCAGGTCTCAGTCGGGCTCGCCACCGCCGTCGCTGTCGTGCTCTTCGCCATCGCTATCCCGGCCGCCGCGATGATCGACGTGGTCGCGGGCGGCGTCCTCGCCGGCTACGTCATCATCATGACGCTCTACTCCTACGGCCTGAAAAGCGTCGCGATACTCGACGTGATTATTCTCTGCAGCGGCGTCATTGGGCGGGCGGTGGCCGGCGCCATCGCCATCGACGTCGAAATTAGCCCCTGGCTGTACGTCTGTTCGAGTTTCGGCGCATTCTTCTTCGCGAGTTCGAAGCGCTGGGCCGAGTACCGCCAGCTCGGCGCCGAGGCTGCCCGCCACCGGCCCTCGATGGCGAACTACAGCGGCGACATCCTGGGCCAGATGGTTACCATCAGCGCCGCTGCGGCCTTGCTCTCGTACGCGCTCTACACGATCGAATCGGTCAACGTGCCCGCCAATGGCGCGATGGCCCTGACCATTCCCTTCGTCGGATTCGCGCTCTTCCGCTACCTGCTCCTCCTGAACGGCGAACGCAGCACCGACGCCCCCGACCAGATTATCTTCACTGACCCGCAGATCCTCGTCGCCGTCGCCGGCTTCGTCATCACCGCCGTCAGCGTCCTCGTCATCGCCCGATAGCTGCCGCGCGAACCAGCCCGCTAGCAGCTAGCAGCTAGCAGCTAGAAGCTAGAACAATGCAGGCCGTTCCCGTCTCCGCCGTGGTCGCCGTCGTGCGCGAATTCCTCGAAAGCAGCGAGTTCTTCTCGGACCTCTGGGTGGTCGGCGAGGTTTCAAACTACAGCCGCTCGTCCATGGGGCACCGCTACTTCTCGCTCAAGGATTCGGGCGGCGTCCTCCGCTCGGTGCTCTTTCGCGACACGATGCCGGGGATGGAGCTGCAGAACGGCGACCACGTCCTCGCTCACGGCCGCGTGACTGTCTACCAGCAGCGCGGCGAACTGCAGTTCGTCTGCAACTTCGTCCGGCCCGAGGGTGTCGGCATCCTCGCCGCCCGCTACGAAGAGCTGAAGCTGCGGCTCGATGAGGAAGGGCTCTTCGACCCCGCCCGCAAGCGTCCCTTGCCGCGCTTCCCCTCGCGCATCGGAGTGCTCACCTCGCCAACCGGCGCAGCCCTCCAGGACATCCACAACGTGCTCGCGCGGCGCTGGCCCCTGGCCGAAATCGTGCTTTCGCCCGCGCAGGTGCAGGGCGAACGGTCGGTCCCGGAGATTCTCACCGCGTTGCGCCGCCTCGGGCGCGCGCCCGGCATCGACCTCGCCATCGTCGCCCGTGGTGGTGGCGCCGCCGAGGACCTCTGGGCCTTCAACGACGAGAAAATCGCGCGCGCCATCTACGGCTTCCCGGTCCCGGTGGTCACCGGCATCGGCCACGAAACCGACGAGACCATCGCCGACCTCGTGGCCGACCTCCGCGCGCCGACTCCCAGCGCCGCCGCTGAACGTTCGACACCGAACCAGGACGAGATTCGGCGCGTGGTTCGGGGGGTCGAACGCGGCGCTGCCCAGGCCGCACTCGGCACGGTCGAGTCGTTCCGCACGCGCATTCGAACCGCCGACCGCCGCGTCGAACACCGCCTCCCGCGCTTCCCGGAGCTACGTTCGACGATCGACCAGCGGCTCGCCCGGGCGGTCGTCCAGGTCCTCCAGCAGCGCCGAACCGACAGCGCGCGCCTCGAATCGCTCGAAGGCCGCCTGCGCGCGCTCGACCCCCGGACCACCCTCGGCCGCGGTTATGCCATCGTCCAGGACGTGAAGACGGGCAAAGTCGTGACCAGCGTGCGCAAAGTGAAGAGCGGCCACCGGCTCACCGTCGGCGTCACCGATGGCGCCTTCTGGGTCGATGTCGGCTGAGATTCGCGCCTTCGGACCAGCAAACTGGCCCCGAACCTGCCAACCTGATATCCAGATGTGAAGAGAGGTGCCCGTGGCGCGCACGACCAAACCGGCAAGTCCTCCCGCCAGCCCTGAGCCGGCTGCGGATTCGTTCGAAGCGCTGTTCGCGGCCCTCGAAGAGCGCGCCCGCAAGCTCGAACTTGGCAACCTCGGGCTCGAAGAGTCTCTGCGCCTCGCCGAAGAGGCCGCCGACCTCTCGCAACGCCTGCGAGCGATTCTCGATGCCGCCGAATCGCGCGTGGTGAACCTCCGCTCGCGCTTCGAAGAGCCCGCCGCCCCTGATGACGCCTTTTCGGAAGAGCCCAGCGACTACGACTACGGCGACGAGGACCCGCTGTGACGGAGAAGCTGCGCATCGCCTGGCTGACCACCGGGCGCGGACCCGGCTCCTACGGCGCGCTCGAATACACGCTGCGCGCGATCGAACGCGGCCTGCCAGTCGAAATCGCGGCCGTCTTCGCGAATCGTGCGCCCGGCGAGTCCGAGGCGACCGACCGGCTCTTCGATATGGTTCGCGAAGCCGGTGTGCCGCTCGAAACCCTCTCGTCGGTGGCGTTTCGCAAGGCGAGGGGCGGCAAACTGGCGAAGCCGGGCGAACCACTACCGCCCTGGCGCGCCGAATACGACGCCGAAGTGGTCGAGAAGCTGCGGCCGTACGCCTTCGACGCCGGTGTGATGTTTGGCTACATGCTCATCGCGACCGAACCGCTTTACACCGCATTTCCCTTCCTGAACGACCACCCGGCGCTGCCGAACGGCCCGGTCGGCACCTACCAGGAAGTCATCGCCGAGCTGATTCGCACGCGCCCGCTCGAATCCGGCTGCCTCATGAACGTCGTCAACGGCGACCTCGACCGCGGCCCGGTGGTCAGTTTCTGCCGCTTCCCCATCTGGGACGCCGGAAACCAGATGCTCTGGCGCTGGGACTACCCGCCGGACCAGCTCGTTGCCGGGGTGCGCGAGGAACTGCCGCTCTATAAGGATATTCGTGCCCGTGGCGTCGCCCGCGAGCGGCCCTTCCTGGTCGAAACACTGCGCGCGCTGGCCGATGGCAACCTCTCGCTGCCGCCGGGTAAGCCGGTGGACCTCACCGAGCGCGTCGAAGCTGCGGTCCTGAGGGATGCACGCGAGGCCCGAAATGGCTAAGGTTGTGGGCATGGATGCCAACAATCCGACCTGTCCCGAAAGTTGTGGCGAGTACGCCCCGGGCGACAACTATTGCCGCCGCTGCGGCATGTACGTCGCGACGCCCGAACTCGTGCAGGAGGAGCAATCGCTCGTGATCTCCGACGAGCCGCCGCTCTTGCGCGCGCTCGCCCCGCAGCGTGCTGGATTGCCGGCGCCGGCTGCCCGGGTTGCAGCGGCGGTCGCGGTCGGCACCGCGCTCCAGGTCGGCGTCGCCATTTTCGCGCGCTATATTGCCAGTTCGGCGGCGAGGCCCCCGGCCGCCCGCCCGCCGCGCGTCTCCCGCCGGGCCATCACCAAAGTGGAACCAGCGGAGAAGCCCGTCGCTCCGGTGATGGACGATGGCGTCATCGCCGTCATCGAATCGGTGACCTTCCGCCGTATCTGGATGAAGCGAAACACCCCGGTCGACTAAATTCGCCAATTTCGCAGGAAGTTTCGCGGACCCTGTCGATCTGACCGTTCCCCGTTCGTCTTTCATTCAGAATCAGCTCATTGAGCTACCAACGGAGAACGCGATGAAATTCCTGCTGCTTATCTACACCGCCGAAAAGAATGATCCTCAGCCCGGCACGCCCGAGGGCGATGCCACCTGGGCCGCCTATGGCGCCTTCACCCAGGAAGTCATGGGGAGCGGCAAGTTCGTCTCTGGCGAGGCCCTCATGCCGATCGCAAGTGCGAAATCCGCGCGCGTGCGCAACGGCGAATCGCTCGTCACCTCGGGGCCATTCGCCGAAACCACCGAGCAGCTTGGCGGCTACTACGCCTTGGATTGCGAGACGATCGACGACGCCGTCGCGTGGGCGCTGAAAATCCCGGGCGCGAAGTACGGCACCATCGAAGTCCGCCCCGTCATGGAAATGTGAACAGCCGAGGAGTCCGCCAGTGGACCGGATCGTGCATCATCGAACGCATGGAACCGGCCACCTCGGAGGCAATCGCTCGCGTGTTCGTCGAAGAACATGGGCGAATCCTGGCGAACCTGATCCGCGTCCTTGGCGACTTCGACCTCGCCGAAGACGCGCTCCAGGAGGCCTGCGCCAGCGCGATCCGGGCCTGGCCGCGCGATGGGCTGCCCGCCCAACCAGCCGGCTGGCTGCTTGTCGCCGCGAAGCGCAAGGCGATCGACAACCTGCGCCGCTCGCAACTGCACGAGCGCAAGGTGCGCGAGGCGGCCATTCTCGACGGCCTCGAACAACGGGACACCCCAATGGACGACGACGAATCTGCAATCGGCGACGATCGGCTGCGGCTTATCTTCACGTGCTGCCACCCGGCTCTGCCCATGGAGGCGCGCGTCGCACTCACCCTGCGCACCCTCTGCGGGCTCGAAACAGCGGAGATTGCGCGCGCCTTCCTCGTGCCCGAATCGACCATGGCGCAGCGCATCGTTCGCGCCAAGAAGAAGATCCGGGACGAGCGCATACCCTACGTCGTACCCGCCGGGGACGAACTTGCGGGGCGTCTCGATGCCGTGCTCGCGGTCATCTACCTCGTCTTCACCGAAGGCTACGCCGCCACCTCCGGCGCGGCGCTCCTGCGCGGCGACCTCTGCAGCGAGGCGATTCGTCTCGCCAGGCTGGTAACGAACCTCCTCCCCGGCGAACCGGAGGTGACTGGCCTGCTCGCCCTCTTGCTCCTCCAGGATGCCCGCCGCGACGCCCGTACCGACGCCGCCGGCGACCTCGTTACCCTCGAAGAGCAGGATCGGTCACTCTGGCGCCGCGAGTCGATCGTCGAAGGTTCCGCTCTCGTCGAGCGCGCACTCCGCATGGGTCGCGTCGGCCCGTACCAGGTGCAGGCCGCCATCGCCGCCATCCACGACGAGGCAGCGACCCCCGCCGACGTCGACTGGCAGGAGATTGTGCTGCTCTACGACACGCTCGCGCGGCTCACGCCGGGGCCAATCGTGCAGCTGAATCGCGCGGCGGCGGTCGGCATGGCCTTCGGCCCACGCGCCGGGTTGGCCGCCCTCGATGTGCCCGTTCTGGCCGGCCCGCTCGCCGCTTTCCATCTCTATCACGCCGCCCGCGCCGACTTCTTCCGCCGCCTGGGCGAACGCGACGCCGCCATGGCAGCCTACGAACGCGCACTCGAACTGGTCGAAAACGCGGTCGAGCGGCGCTACATCGAACGGCGTCTTGCGAAGGTTCGCACCTGACGAACGAAATTTTCGAAGGCGCCGGGGGTGCGCCCTGTGCCGTATCGCGTAGAATCCGGCCCTGAACGGCTCCCGGAGATGACTAAAATGACCAAACCACTCGACGGCATTCGCGTAATCGACTTCAGCATCGGCCAGGCAGGCGGCATGGCGACCATGATCATGGCCGACTTCGGCGCAGAGGTGATCAAGGTCGAACCGCCCGGCGGCGACCCACAGCGCAGCCTCGCCAACTCCCCGGTGTGGCTTCGCGGCAAGCAGAGCGTGATTTGCGACCTGGCGACCCCCGAAGGCAACGCACGAGC
Source organism: Tepidiformales bacterium (assembly GCA_038256595.1). Taxonomy (GTDB): domain Bacteria; phylum Chloroflexota; class Dehalococcoidia; order Tepidiformales; family Tepidiformaceae; genus JBBSKE01. The sequence goes on from JBBSKE010000001.1 coordinate 10,828, forward strand.
GCGAGAACTCGCAGCCGGCGCTGACGTCGTCATCACTACGACGCCCCACGAGCAGGCTGCCGAACTCGGCATCGGCTACGAGCAGCTTTCGGCGACGAACCCGGGGCTGGTCTACGGCCATGTCAGCGGATTCGGGTCGAGCGGCCCTTACAAGAATTACCCGGCCTATGAAGGCGTGGTGGCGGCGAAATCGGGCCGCATGAAGGCGTTCTCCGGCATCCCGGAGCGGCCCGGCCCGGCCTTCGCAGCAGTCCAGATCGGCACCCACGCCGCCTCCCAGTCGCTGCTCTCAGGCGTCATAGCAGCCCTCATCGAGCGCGACAATTCCGGCCGCGGCCAGCTGGTTGAGGCCAGCCTCCTGCAGGGCATGATGCCCTACGACCTCGCCGCCCTGGTGCGCACCCAGCTCGTCGCCCGCAACCCCGAGGCGTTCATCAACGACCCGTTCGCAGCGATGGCCAACGCTGTCCTCCGCATGCCGACCTTGAATTATCACCCGGTGCAGGCGAAAGACGGCCGCTGGCTGCAGCTCGGCAACCTCCTCCAGCACCTCTTCGACAACTTCCTCTCGGCCGCCGACCTCGCCGACGTCTATGCGGATGAGCGCTACCAGGGCCCGCCACCGACCTGGACCCCCGACGACCGCGAGGCCTTCCGCGACCGCATGCTCACCCGTATGCGCGAACTCGACAGCGACGAGTGGATGAAGATCTTCATCGAGAACGGCGGCGTGGTCGCGACCGACTACCGCCCGGCCGAGGCCGCACTCGACGACCACGACCTCATCGACAACGGCCACGTCCTGGTCCAGGATCACCCGATCGTCGGCAGACTGCGCAGCGTTGGTGCGCTGGCGACCCTCGAAGAGACTCCTGCCGAACCTGGCGGCCCTTCGCACGAAGCCGGCGCCGACCAGGACGCTGTCACTCCCCGTTCGACCCCGGTCGTCAATGCCTCGGGCGATGCCACGAAGGCCCCGCTCGCCGGCGTCACCGTGCTCGAATTCGCCACGATTATCGCCGCGCCGCTCGGCGTCTCCTTCCTCGGCGACCTCGGCGCGCGCATCATCAAGGTCGAACCGGTCGGTGGCGACCCGTATCGCGGGATGGGCATCCACGGCATCCAGGCGGCGCGCACGAACCAGTCCAAGGAGAGCATCGCTCTCGACCTGAAGACTGCCGAGGCGCGCGACATCGTCCAGAAGCTGGTAGCGAAGGCGGACATCATCATCCACAACTACCGCCCCGGCGTGCCCGAGCGGCTCGGCATCGGCTACGAAGATGCGAAGCGGCTCAACCCGAAGATCGTCTACCTCTCGGTCAACGGCTACGGTCCCAAGGGTCCGGGTGCACACCGGCCATCGACCCACCCGATCCCCGGTGCGGCCCTCGGCGGCGCGCTCGCACAGGTCGGCAAGGGTCGCCCGCCCGGCTTCTGCGACACCATCGAAGAGGTGCGCCTCGCCTCCGAAAAGCTGATGCGCGCGAACGAAGCGAACCCAGACCCGAACACCTCGATGGTCGTCTGCTCGTCCGCAATGCTCGGGCTCGCGGCGGCAAAGCGGCACGGCATCGGCCAGCAGATCTTCATCGATATGCTCGGCGCGAACGCTTACGCCAATGTCGATGGCTTCCTCGATTACGAAGGCAAGCCGCCGCGCGCGGTGCCAGACCACGACCTCTACGGCACGTCCGCGACGAATCGCCTCTACGAAGCGGCCGAGGACTCGTGGGTCTTCCTGGCCCTCCCGACCGACGCCGAGTTCGCGAAGTTCTGTGAAGTCGCCGGGGTCACACGTTGGCTCGAAGACACGCGCTTCTGCACGGCTGGCGCCCGCGCCACCTACGAAGACACCCTCGCGGGCGAACTCGCCCAGGTCATCAAGACGCGCACCGCGGACGAATGGGAAGCGACCCTCGCGACCCAGGGACTCGGCTGCGTGCGCGCCGACGGCCCACTCCCAGGCGACTTCTGGGCGACTGACCCGCACGTCCGCGAGAACAATTTCGTGGTCGAAACGCCGCATCCGCGCTACGGCAACTACCTGCGCTGGGGGCCGATGGTGCGGATGAGCCGCTCGCCGCTCACCCCGACCGGCGCCTGCCTCGCGGGTGACCACACCGACGACATCCTCGCCGACCTCGGCTTCGGCGCCGACGACATCGCCAGCCTCCGCGCTCGCGGCATCGCCTGGTCCGAAGCCATCAACCCCATCTAAGGGTCACAAATCCGTCCGAGCCCCGACTGGCATGGAGGGGGGCGTTTCCGCGTGGCAACGATCTTCTCACCCGGCGCCCCTCCTGCCCTACGCGAAGACCGCGTCCGACGGCGTGATTCGGATTTTCTCTGGCGTTAGGCCCAGTGCGCGCGCGCCGATGACCTGGTCCTCCGCCAGCAGCTCTGCCGGCTTTTCGACGCCCGCGTAATCGATGGTCGAGAACTCTCCCGAGAGCAGCTCGTCGCGCAGGGCGGCGCCGTCCTTCGTGATGAAGACCGCGTGCAGGTTCGTCGCCGAGAAATGCTCGCGGACGGCCGCATTCACGCTATCGAGGGTTAGCGCCTCGAGCCGCGACCGCATCTCGCCGACGAACTCGGGCATGCCGTACCAGTCGCTATCGATCGCCGTGCCGAGCTGCTGGTCCTGCGTCTTCGTCAGCAGGAAGACGTTCTTCAAGAGGTACTCGCGCGTGTTCTCGAAGTCCTCGGCGGAGAGGCCGCGCGTGATGAGGCCATCGACTTCGTGCAGCGCCGCCTTGAACGCGAACACCGCCTGCTCCGGCGGAACCGGTCGAATCCAGACCTCGAAGAGCTGCGACTGGCGCACGAGGTTCGCATCCGGGAAGAAGCCGTACATTCCGCGCGGGAAGGCCTCGATGTAGGCGTAGTTGCCGTAGTTCAGGCCGCGCAACTCGCGCAGCTGCTGGAAGAGCCGCCCATTCGATGCCCGGTGCTCGCCGAGCCAGGAGCGCGCAAGCCAGAGCGCCGCGAATTCCCGGTCCTTACGCGTCACTTTCAGCGGGTGGCCGAAGGAGATGGCCGTCGCGCGCGTCTCTTTCGCGATGATTTCGACCTCGATGCCGTTCGGCACGACCGCGCGCACCGTCGGCGGCACTGGTGGGTCGCCAGCTGGCAGCTTGCCGAGTTCAATTCGCAGCCGCGTCTCAAACGCGACCGGGACATCGCCCGCGAGGCCCGTGCGCAGGTTTGCGCGCGTGTAGTGCGCGGTGATGAACGCGCGCACATCATCGAGCGTGATGGCGCCGATCCCGGAGACGGTGCCGAGCGACGGGTGCCCGTAGGCGCTGCCCGCGAAGGCGTTTGTCTGCAACCGCTCCTTGCCGAACTCCTCGTCGTTGTTCGTGCGAAGGTCCTGGATGAGCGCGTTTCGCTGCTCGTCCTTGAGCCGCTCGAAGTCGCTTTCGCGGAACCCGGGCGAGTTGAGCTGCTCGAAGGCGATGTTCGAAAACGCTTCGAGGTTGTCCCTGTGGATGACCCCGGTGAAGGTGACCAGCTCCTTATCGACGTCCGCACTGAACGACCCGGCCATCGGGAAGAGTGCCTTCGTAATCTCGTCGATGCGGCGGCTGGTGCTGCCGGCTTCGGTGATCATGCTCGCAGCGAGCATCGCGAGGCCCTCTTTACCCAGCGGGTCGTGCGCGGAACCGGCCTCGAAGGCCAGCTTGAACCGCAGCAGCGTCGAAGGCGAAGGTTGGCGAATCACCACGAGCGCGGCATCGGCCGGGGCCTCCAGCGGCGGCGAGATGGCCGGGATGTCGCCCAATCCCTCGACCACGCCGTTTGCAAGCGTCGCCTGGACGACGTTCTCGTCGCGCAGGTAGCGCTTCGCTGCCAGTTCGACGTCGGCCGGCGTGAGCGCGTCATACATCCGGTAGAGCCCGTTCAAGGTGTCATAATCGCGCTCGTAGCGAACGAATCGCGCGAGCGTCGAGGCGATCGATTCCGAATTGTCGAGCGTGCGGGCGAAGGCGTAACGGTTGTACGACTTCACGTCCGCCAGCTTCTTCGGGTCGACGGTCGAGTTCGCCGCACGCCCGAATTCGGCGACGATCCGGTCGCGCACGTTCGCCACGTTCGAGTGGTCCTTTACGCGTGCCACGATGGTCGCGAGGCCCGGGTCCTGGCTGCCGCCGAAATAGGCGAAGAATTGGTCGACCTTCTGCTCCTCTTCCACCAGTTCGCGGTAGAGGTCCGAGGTCTGGCCGAAGTGGATATCGAGCAGGGCGTCGAGGGCCGCATATTCGCGGTTCGCCGGGAGGAATCCGGGACCGTGCACGGCGACCGTCAGCAGCGGCAGGGTCGGCGCTGGCCAGTCGTGATGGACCGCGACCGCGCGCGATGCCGGCGCCTCAATCGGGATGTCGACCGTGAACGTGCCGCGCTCCCAGGCCGCCCAGTACTTTTCGACCAGCGGCAGCGCTGTCTCCGGGTTCACGTCGCCGGCGATGATGATTGTCGTGTATTCGGGCCGGTACCAGCGGTCGAAGAAGGTGCGCGAATACTCGAACTGGTTCGGCATGTCTTCGATGTCTCGAAGGAACCCCATCGTTGTGTGCTGGTACGTGTGCGTGCTGTAGGCGTGCTCGCGCTGCACCTCAATGAGCTTCGAAAGCGGCTCGGAGCTGCTCTTGTTGTATTCGCCGAGAATAGCGCGTGCTTCTGTGCGAAAATCCGCCTCCGAATACTTGAGGTTCATGAAGCGGTCAGCTTCGATCTCGAGGATCTGTTCGAGGTCTTCGGCGGCGAAGGTCATGTGGTAGTTCGTGTAGTCGTCGGTGGTGTAGGCGTTCTGGCGGGCGCCGGCGCGAGTGACAATCGCCTGGTAGGCGTGCGCGGGATAGCGGTCAGTGCCCCGGAACATCATGTGTTCGAAGAAGTGCGCGAACCCGGATTTTCCCGGCTCGACTTCGTTCCGCGAGCCGGTTTGCACGGGAATCTGGAGCGAGACGATGTTCGGGAAGCCGGTGGCCAGGATGATGACCCGCAGGCCGTTTTCGAGCGTCGCTTCTGTGGCCGGGAAAGGGAGGATGTCGCCCTCCCCGGGCGTAATGATTCGCACCTGCGTCGGCATGCTGGCTATCCCCTGGTCGAGTTTCGCGGCGGTTCTCCCGCCCGTGATTATCGTAGAGGCTGGGCTGCTCCCGTGCGCGCCTGCCCGGTTGGCCCCTGCGGAAAGGTGCTGATATGCTTTCACTCGTACCGGGGTGTAGCTCAGCCTGGTAGAGTGCTTCGTTCGGGACGAAGAGGCCACAGGTTCGAATCCTGTCACCCCGACCACGAGAAACTTGCGTACGGACCCAGCAATGTGGCCCGTTCCCGATTCGCAACGAGAAAGCCCTGGCATCACGCGCAGGGCTTTTTTGTGTCTCGAATCGTGGGCGTTCGAGCGGGCGAAACGAGGATTGTCGCCCGTGCTACTGTGTCCTCGTTCCGGTCTGCCTCGAGATGCCCGGCCAGCCGGCGATGGCTCCGGTGGTACAATTTCGGCCGCGGCAGCGACTTCGCGAACGGCGGGCAGGAACCATGCGCTACATCATCTACGGGGCCGGGGCGGTCGGCGGGACCATCGGCGCGCGGCTGGCGATGGCCGGCAAGGATGTCGTCCTCATCTGCCGGGGCGCTCACTACGAAGCCGTCAAGGCGAATGGGCTGCTCTTCCAGGCGCCCGAAGGCGACACGCTCCTCCACCTCGAGGCGGTGAGCCACCCGCGCGATATCCAGTTCCGCCCGGACGACGTGGTCATCCTCACGACCAAGACGCACCAGACCGAAGCCGCGCTCAACGATCTCGAAGCCGCCGCCGGCACCGCGGTGCGAGTGGTCTGCGCGCAGAATGGGGTCGAAAACGAACGCCTGGCCGCGCGCCGCTTCCGCCACGTCTACGGCATGCTCGTCTATCTCCCGGCGCGCCACCTCGTGCCGGGCGAGGTCATGACCTCCGGGTTCCCGGAGAGCGGCGTCCTCCATGCCGGCTGCTTCCCGGCGGGCGTCGACGATGTCATCACCGAAGTTTGCGCGGACATGACGGCCGCGACCTTCGTGTCCGAGCCCGATCCTGCCGTGATGCGCATCAAATACGTGAAGCTCATCCACAACCTGACGAACGCGAACGATGTGGTCATCGGCCGGGCCGCCAGTGAGTCACCCGCCGGTCGCGAGCTTGGCAGACTCGCGCGCGAAGAAGCCGAGGCGGTGCTGTCGGCTGCGAACATCGAAATCGCGCCCCAGGCCGAAGTCGATGAGCGGCTCTTGAAGTACTACCACTCGACGCCGGTGAAGGGGCAGCCCCACGACGCCAGCTCGACCCTGCAGAGCGTGATGCGCGGCCAATCGACCACCGAGGTGGACTACCTGAACGGCGAAATCGTACTCCTCGGCCGAATCCACGGGGTATCGACGCCGGTCAACGCCGTGATTCGCCGCCTGGCCGCCGAATTCGCGCGAGCGGGCCACGCGCCGATCCCGGTGCAGGACGTTTTTGCCGAAATCGAGCGGGAGCGGCGATTGCATCGCTAATAGAGCCATTGGCGAACCGCTACGGCACGCTCGGGTCGTACTTGGTCGCGATGTGGCCCTTCGCTCGCAGCGCCTCGATCTCGTCGTCACTCATGCCCAGGACCTCGCGGTACACGTAGTCGTTGTGCTCGCCGAACATGATCGGCGGCTGGTAGAACTCGACGGGCGTCTCGCTGAACTTCCACATCGGCCCGACGTAGCGGTAGGGCCCCCGCGACGCTTCCTGGTCCTGCACCTTGAAGAAGTCGCGGGCGAGAAGGTGCGGGTCGTCGAACATGCGCGACGCTTCGAGCACCGGTGTCGCCGAGACGCCAACCGCCTGCAGCCGCGTCATGAGGTCGTAGTCGTCGTGTTCGATGGTCCAGGCGCCGATGAGCGCGTCGAGCGCCTTGTGGTTCTCGTAGCGCAAGGCGTTTGTGGCGAACCGCTCGTCCGCTGCCCAGCCCGGGTTGCCCATCTCCGCCACGAGCGCCTGCCACTGCTCTTCGGTCTCGCAGGCGATGGCGATCCAGTGGTCGTCGCTGGTTGCGGCCGTCCCGGGCGATTTCGCCGGGTAGACTCCGAACGGCGCATTGCCGTGGATGTCCCGGTTGCCGATGGCCGAGCCGACGCGCCGGTTGAGGCTGTAATCCATGATCGACTGGGTGAACATCGCCGCCGCATTCTCGGCTTGGCCGATTTCGATGAGCTGGCCCTCGCCGGTCTTGTCGCGGTGCATTACGGCCGCCATGATCGCGAACGCCCCCTGGGCCCCCGCGACATAATCGCCGGAGTAGATAGCCGTGTTCGAGGACGGGTCGGCATCGTCGTAGCCACGCAGGAGGGTATGGCCCATGACGGCCTCGAGGTGAACGCCGAGGGCGCGCGCGGTCTTGTACGGGCCGGTGCTCCCATAGGCGGGGACGCGCATCATGATGATCTTCGGGTTCGCCGCCTTCAGCCACTCCCAGGTGATGCCAAGCTTCTCGAGAGTGCCCGTCGCGTTGTTCTCGTAGACCACGTCTGAAACGGCGACGAGTTTGCGAAAAACCTCCATTCCCTCCGGCTCGAGGATGTTCACGGTGAAGCTTTTCTTGTTGCGATAGAGGCTCACGAAGGTCGGCGAGTAGTCCCAGGGGCGGTCGCCGAGTTCGTTGCGGGGCATCCCGCCGGACCAGGCGAGCGCGTTCTTCATGATGAACTCGGGTGGCCGAGCCATCGCGCCGCGGGTCATCGGTTGGAACACCATCGGGTTCTCAACCTTGATGACCTCCGCGCCGAGGTCGCCGAGCATCATCGTGCCGAACGGCCCCGCCCAGACGACGCAGAGGTCGATCACTCGCAGCCCTTCCAGTGGTTTCGGTGCCATCAGTTCGCCCCCTGGTTCGTGATTGCTGCGATTGCGGCGGCGTCGATGCCCGCTCCCTGCAGCACTTCGGCCGTGTGCTGGCCCAGCAGCGGCGCCGGCATCCGCAGCTCCCAGCCGCCTTTTTCCATGATGAACGGCCGCCCCGGGATGGTTACTTCGCCCATCACCGGGTGCTCGATCATCGACCAGAAGCCGCGGCCGCGGAAGTGCTCGTCTTCGAACATATCTTCCATCGTGAAGAGCGGGCCGCACATAACGTTCGCGCGGCGCGCCTCGTCCCAGATCTCGCGTTTGGTCCGCTCGAGACACCAGGGGATGAAGAAGCTGTTCCACTCCTCGACCACGTCCGGCTGCAGGCGAGCGGCGGGGTCGTCGAAGCGCGGGTCTTTGAGCCAATCGGCATAGTTCAGCATGTCCGCGATGCGATCCTTGTGGAGCGCCGCGTTCGTGAAATCGACGTAGCCGTCGGCGCAGGGATAGATGCCCTGGGGCATGCCGCCGCCATGGCTGGCGATGCGCAACGTCTTTCGGCCACTGAACGAAAAGCCGATGGCGGTCGCATGCCGCCGGTCGACGCCGCCAAAGTGGGTCTCGGCGAGCGCAATATCGACGTGCTGTCCGATTCCATGGCGGTGCGACGAGAAAATCGCGCCCATGATCGCCACCAGCGCCGACGCACCGGATTCGAAGAGCGCGGCAGTCCCGGCCATCTTCACCGGCTCGCGGTCCGTCTCGCCCATCGAGTACATCTCACCGGCGAAGGCGTAGAGCGTGAGGTCGGTCAGTTTGTAATCGCGGTAAGGCCCGTCCTGGCCGAAGTTCGAGATCGAAACGAGCGAGAGGCTCGGCTTGAGCGCGCGAATCGTCTCCCAGCCGAGGCCGAAGGACTCCATCGTCCCCGGCGCGTAGCTTTCGACCACGAGGTCCGCCGTTTTCGCGAGTTCGAGAAAGGCTGCCTTGCCCGCCGGTGTCGAAAGGTCGAGCACGACCGAACGCTTGTTGCAGTTCAGGTAGAAGAAGGTGCCGCTCTTTTCGGGGTGGACGTCATCGTCCTGGAACGGCGGCAGCCTGCGGGTGAGGTCGCCTCCGGGCGGTTCGATCTTGATGACGTTCGCGCCATAGTCGGCCAGCAGGCGCGTGGCGTAAGGCCCCGCTATGTGCTGGGTGAGGTCCAGGACTGTGACACCATCAAGCGCCTGCATCGGCACCAACCCCTCTTCGTTTGTCTACGTCTTGCGCTCGTCTTGCTCGCGCTGTCGATGCGCTCGTCGGGCTCGCCATTTCGGACGCTCGTCCTGCTCGCCATTTCGGACGCTCGTCCTGCTCGCCTCGTCGGGTCCGCTCGCCGGTTCGTGGTTCGAACGCTATTTCAGAGCGTAGACGACGTAGGTGACTTCGCCCTTGCCGGGAGTCCCGTGAGCGATGGCCTGGATGTTGTTGAGCCAGAGGTACTTCTCCGCCCCGGTTTCGAAGAGTGGCGCCGTTCGCAGCGAAAGGCCGTCCTCGCCGCGCACGCCGATGCCTGAGTAGGTCATGAGGATGTGCGCGCCGTCGTCGGTCTGGAGGGTGATGCGCACGTCGAGCTTCACAGAGCCGTCGGCCCGCGCCGTCACCCAGTCGCCGCCACCGGCGAGCACGGTGCCCTTCAGGTTCGGCCCTTCGAAGGTGCCACCGGAGACGTTCACCATCACGCGCGTTCCGCTTGGCGCGCCCGCGATGACCGCCTGCTGCGCCGTATTCGCCGTGACCGTGAAGATGTGTTCTACCGCTACCGTCTCGTCGGCCATGGACAAAAACCCCCGGGGAGAGTTCAGGGACTCTACCAGAGGCCATCGGATGGGGGAATCCGTGCCATCAACGAAGCGCCAATCCGACATAACAGGATGAGAGTAGCGCTCCGGGCTGCTATTCTTGCCAATGCCGTGTTCTTGCGGCCGAGTAGACATGATCCGAGACCATTCGGAGATTCGAGACGACGAACGCGACCTTCTGCCGAAGGAGGCCGTCCGGAAGGACACGCCCCCACCAGGAGCGCCTTCAGTGCCGTCGTCGCCGGCGAAGCCGCGCGCCACTGCCGGTGACGTCTTTGCTCGCGGCGAAAAGCTGACTCCGGCCGACCGCATCGCGCGCGCCCGGGCGGCCTGGATGGAGCGGCGCCAGGCTGGCGAACTGAACATCCCGGACTGGCCGCGCCGCCGCTCCGTGCAGTGGCTCCGGCACTTCGCGCTCACCCTCGTGGTCCTCCCGGCGTTGCGCGTGCCCTACAAGCTCGATGTTCGCGGCGAAGAGAATTTCCGGCTCATCCAGGAGCCTTGCGTCATCGTGAGCAACCACAACATGCACCTCGACAATGGCATGCTCTTGCGCGCGATGCCGAACGGTTTCCGGCGGCGAACGGCGGTAGTCGCGGCCGCGAGTGACATCTTCGGCAACCCGATTCGCGGCTTCTTCGCCGGCCTCCTTGGCAACGCGTTTCCGTTCGCGAACGAAGGCGCGGGCCTGCGGGAAGGGCTCGAGAACATCATCGGGATGCTCGACCAGAAGTGGAACATCCTCATCTTCCCCGAGGGCGAACTCACGGTGGTCGGGCCGATGAAGCGGTTCAAGGCGGGCCCAGCGCGCATCGCCATGGACACCGGCGTGCAGGTGCTGCCGATTCGCATCGATGTCCTGCGCCGCGGGTTCTACGAAGGCAAGTGGTTCCCTCACCCGCGCGCCAGTGTCCGCGTGAACGTCGGCCAGCCGTTCCACATCCCGCCCGGCACGCGGTCCCTCGATGCGACCGAGATGCTCGAAGCGGCAGTCCTCCAGGCCTGATGGGGCTGCGTTTCACGGACATCCTCACGAATGCCTCCGCCATCGCGGACTTCGTTGGCGAACAGAATGTCACCGCCCGGCACATGCTCGATGCCGTCGCCGTGCTCCAGGACGAGAAAACCATGGACGACTTCGGCAAGCCGGTATCGCCGATGCTCCGGCGTCTGCGCGGCCCCGGAGGCGCTGATCCCCGCGTGCGCGAACTCGCCCAGCGCTGGTTCGCGCTCCTCGGGAGCGACCTCGCCGCCGAGCTTTCGGGCGAGCAACTCGCCAGCCTCCTCGCAGAGTTGCATGAGATGACGGCCGCCAGCGAGTCGCCGCCGTAGAGCCGTTCCAACCTCAGGCTGCGCAGAGCCGCCGCACCACTTCGTACAGCACCTGGATGCCGAGGCGCAGGTTTTCGATGCTGATGCGCTCGTTGTGGCCGTGCACGCCCGCCAGTTCTTCGGGCCGCACGAGGCAGGGGACGAAACCGTAGGCCTGGATGCCCTCCCGCCGGTAGATGCGCGAATCCGTGAAGCCGGTGGTCATCTCCGGCACCAGGTGGGCGCCCTCGGCATATTCGCCAATCACGTCGCGGACGATGCTCACGAACTCGCCCTCAAGCTCTGAGGTGCTGCCGGTGTATTCGTTGAGAATTGTGATTTGGACGCGTTCGTCCTTGATGACCTTGCGCAATTCAGCCAGAAACTCGGCTGGCACGACATCCGGCAGGAGTCGGCAATCGAGCGTGGCCGAAGCCTCCGCCGGGATGACGTTCGCTTTGATCCCGGAGGTCAGCGTGGTCAGCGAGATGGTATTGGTCAGCCTCGCGCGAACAGCGGCATGGCGCGAGGCTGAGGCGAGGATGGCCTGGTCGCTGGTCGCCCCGGGAGCTCCCGCGTGAGCCATTTCGAGCGCCTGGGCCCGCAGAATCGGCGTCACGCGCAGCGGTTGCTCCCAGTTTCGCACCCGTTCGAGCGCGGCGATGAGGTGCTCGGCACAGTTGTCGCCGTGGGGCACCGAACCGTGGCCGGGCCGCCCGCGAACCGTCAGCCGCAGCCAGTAGGGCACCTTTTCGGTCGGCGCGAACTGGAAGATCGGCGTGCCATTGCCGCCGGCGCCGCTCAGGCCGTAGGAACCCTCGTTGATGACGAGGTCGGTCTCCATCCAGGCGCGCCGATGCTCCTGCACCCACTTCATCCCGAATTCGCTGCCGGCTTCTTCGTCCGCGACCGCGAGGAACGAGAGTCCTCGGCGCAGCTTCATCCCGGTGCGCTGGACGAGCAGGAAGGTGAGCAGCTCGATGACGCCCATGCCCTTCATGTCGAGGGCGCCGCGCCCCCAGACCATCCCATCGCGGACAAGGCCGCCGAACGGCTCGACATCCCAGAACTGGCGCTCGACGGGCACGACGTCGGTGTGGTTCAGGAGCGTCACTCCGCCCGCCGGGCCGAGTCGTGCGTAAAGGTTCGAACGGCCGGGCGTCGAATCCGCGCGCTCGCTGGCGATTCCGTTCGCGGAGAGCACGCGTTCGATGAAATCAACCGCGACCGATTCGTTGCCGGGCGGGTTCGAGGTGTCGATCTGCAGGTATTCGACGAGCAGTTCGGTCGCTTCCGCGGTTGTCTCATCCCAATCAATTGGCACGCAATTCCCACCCTGGCGAGCGTCTTGCCCGCGCCGGCCTGAGTGTAATGGAGCGCGAACATAGTGGAACCCTACCTTGTTGCTAGGCTGGTCGGCCCGGACACTCAGCCTCGTGCCTGATTACGCCTGGATACTCGCTGCCGTCGCCGGGTTCGCCATCGGATTCATCGCCGGCGGGCTCCAACACCTGCTCTATCGCGAACCCGAGTTCCGCGATGGCCGCGCCCGCGGTGGAATCTTGCTCTTCATCCGGATTGCGCTTGGGCTGGGGCTCGGGTTGGCGCTGGGTCTCGCCTGGCGGCCGGACCACTACGAGGCCGGACCTGCCCTGGCGACGTCGCTCTTCCTCGTCGCCCTCATCGTCATGGCCTCGACCGATTTCGAACGGCGGCGACTGCCGAACAAGCTGATGTACCCGGCGATGATCGCGGCCGTCCTGCTCTGCTGGGCCTGGCCGGAACGTTCGGTCATGGATATCGCCCTTGGCGCTGGGATCGCTGCCGGGCTCGCTGTGCTTCTGTTTATCTTTGGGCTGCTGGTCGGCGGCGCGCTCGGCGTCAAAGCCACACCGTTCGGGCTCGGCGATGTGAAACTCATTGTCCTGATGGGGTTGCTCTGCGGTTGGCCGGCATTTCTCTCGGCGCTCCTGCTCGGGGCGCTCTCTGCGGGCCTGCCCTCGCTGGCGATGCTGGTCAGCGGCCGCCGCAAGAGCACGATTAGCTACGGGCCATATCTGATCGTCGGTTGCTTCGTGGTCATGCTCTGGCCCGGCCAATTCGTCCCCTGAGCGACTCAACGACTCCGCTCAGGCGGCGAAGGTGAGCTGATGCCCGGCTTCGACCCCGTCGGCGCCCCCGGTCGGGAGTTCGATGACGCCCTTCGCGCCCTTGCCCCCCAGGGCGATGCCCGTCCACGGGCGAACGTTGCGGGCGACCTTCGTGACCCGCCCGTCGCCGTCATAGAAAACGGCATCGATGGGGAAGCGCATGAACATCATGTGGATGGAGCTGCACGGCTCGATCCGCAGGCCCTCGCCATCCTGGAGGCGCGAAGCGAGCATCAGCCCGCGGAATCGCATCCACCAGGTGCGAGCGTCGCGGGCGTGTTCGGCGACCGCATTGCCCGAAGACGAGTCCAGGATTTGCATCTCGGCCATCCTAGAACCCGCTTTCCATGACCTGAACCACCGCCGGCCCACCAATCACGACCATGATCGCGGGAAAGATGAAGAACACGAGCGGGAAGATCATCTTGATCGGGGCCTTAAATGCCTGCTGTTCTGCACGCTGGCGGCGCTTGGTGCGAATGACCCCGGTTTGCACGCGGATGACGTTACCGATGGAGATGCCCATGGCCTCGGCCTGGATAATCGAATTGACCAGCGATCGAAGCTCTTCGACGCCGGTGCGGTCCGACATATCGAGGAATGCGTCGCGGCGGCTGCGGCCCACGGTGATTTCGCGCATCGTGCGGCTCAGTTCAACTGCGAACGGACCCTTCACCTTTTCGATGACGCGGGTGAATGCAGCATCGATGCCGAGGCCAGCTTCGACCGACGCAGTAATGAGGTCGAATGCGTCCGGAAGTGACTTCCAGATCTCCTTCTGCCGGCGCTTGATGCGCCCTTTGAGCCAGAAGCGCGGGCCAATGACTCCGAATGCAAGCGTTGCGCCGTACATCATGGCGGCCGTCTTAAAGGGCGACCCAAGCAGGACAAAGTAGAGCCCAACGACCACCGGGAGCGCGCCGACAAGAATGCCGATGATGACGATGAACTGGGGGGCGCGAATCTTCAGGCCAGCCTGGACAAGGGCCATCTCAAGCCGCTCAGTCACGGAGGTCGGGAGAATGCGATTCACCCGCGCCGAGAGCTGCTGCATGATCGGAGCGAGCACGCGAGCCTTGAACTCCGGATTCTGTTCGGGTGCAGCTTCTCGCTTCATGCGGGTATAGCGCAGGCCGCCCAGGCGAGAATCCATTGGAGCAGAGCCTTCGCTGCGAAGTGCGAGGCCATACACCGTGAGGAACACCGTTAGAAATGTTCCCATTGCAATGAGAATCGCCATGTTAAACCTCGATATTCACAATCTTCTTGATGCAGAAGGCCCCAATGCCCTCCAGGATCAGCGCGGTGACGAGCATCATTCGACCGATGGGTTCAGTGAAAAGCAGGCCGATAAACTCGGGGTTCACGACGGCGAAGAAGCCTGCCAGGCCAAAGGGAATGCCGCCGATCACGAACCCGGTGAGCCTCTGTTGCGAGGTGAGGGTTGCGATTTCGCCGCGAATGCGTTCCCGCTCGCGGAGGGTGAAAGCAACGTTGTCCAGGATCTCGGCGAGGTTACCGCCGACCGAGCGCTGGATGAGAATTGCGGTGACGACGATATCGAAGTCGGGGCTGGCGACGCGGTTGTTCAGCGCGGTGAGGGCCTGCTCCACGCTCGAACCCATCGAGATGTCGCGCATGGTGCGCCTAAGTTCGATGGAGAGCGGCGCGGGCACCTGTTCAGATGCCGCCTCGAGTGCCTGCTGCAGGCCGAAACCGGCACGCAGGCCGCTCGCCAGCATCTGCAGCATCTCGATCATCTGGCCCTCCATCTTCTTCAGGCGGCCATTGATGCGGCGGCTCACATAGAAGGACGGGAGCAGGAAACCGATCGGGAACAACCCAAGCGCGAGGAGCGGGATGTTGAGCAGGATCATCGTGATGGCGGTCACCAGCGCGCCAATGACGCAGCGCAGGATGAGGTATTCCCGCGGGGTCAGGGTCAATCCGGCGCTCTCCAGCTGCTTCGCCCAGTTTGCCGACACCTTCCCCGAGACCAGGGTGACGCCGCCGAGGCTCACCGCACTCGGGCGGCGAATCTTGAAGGCGGAGTTGCTCTTGCTGGTAGCACTGGTCGCCTGGCTGGCGATGATGCCAGCGTCGCCTTCGCCGTTGCGGATGCGCCCGAGCCGGGCCACCGCTTCGGCGCCGCTCTGGCCGCCAAAGCCGAGCACCCAGAGGAGCCCGGTTGCAGTGGCCGCGCCGAAGGTGAGTGCTGCGAGTATTGCGATAATCATCGGTCGGTCTCCGGGGTAAACAGGTGGGCCGGCATGACGATGCCGTGCATCTGGAATCGCTCCAGGAACCCTGGTCGAACGCCGGTCGGGACCATCTTGCCAACCACCTTGCCGTTGTCATCCACGTGGTCGAGCTTGAACAGGAAGATGTCCTGGAGGGTGATCGTCTCGCCTTCCATGCCGCTCACTTCGGTCACGTGCGTCAGCTTGCGCGAGCCATCCTGCAGGCGGGAAACCTGGATAAAGACGTTGATGGCCGAGGCCACCTGTTCGCGAATGGCGCGCGCCGGCAGGTCCATGCCGGCCATCAGCACCATGTTTTCGAGGCGGGAGATGGCGTCGCGTGGGGTGTTGGCGTGGATCGTCGAAATCGAACCATCGTGACCCGTGTTCATGGCCTGGAGCATGTCGAAACACTCCTCGCCTCGAACTTCGCCGACGATGATCCGGTCCGGGCGCATGCGCAGGCAGTTCCTCACGAGGTCGCGCTGCTTGATCTGATTGCGGCCGTCCATGCTCGCCGGGCGCGCTTCCAGGGTGATCACGTGCTCCTGCTGGAGCCGGAGTTCCGAGGGGTCCTCCACCGTGATGATGCGCTCGGTATTCGGGATAAACGCGGAAAGCGCGTTCAGCATGGTCGTCTTACCGGAGCCAGTACCGCCGCTGATGATGATGTTGAGGTGGGCGCGAACGCACATCGCCAGGAATTCGGCCGTCGACTCGCTGAGGGCGCCTACGGCGATCAGGTCCGCCATCTTCATCTTGTCTGAGCGGAACTTTCGGATGGTGATGCTGGGCGCCTTCGGTGAGGCTGGCGGAATGGTGATGTTTACGCGGGAGCCGTCCGGCAGGCGGGCATCGACCATCGGGCTGGATTCGTCGATTCGACGGCCGATTGGGGCGACGATGCGTTCGATGATGCGCATCACGTGCGCCTTATCGCGAAAGCGGGCTGCCGTGCGATAGATGCGGCCGTCCCGCTCGTAGAAGATCCGGTCGATGTCGTTGACCATGACTTCCGAAATGTTCGGGTCGCGCAGGAGTGGTTCGAGTGGGCCCAGGCCAAGCACTTCGTCGGCGACGGATTCAATGAGTTCGTCTCGGTTCGAACCGCTGATCTGGATCCCTTCCTGGAGGATGAGTTCTTTGGCGGCGCGGGTGACCGCGTCGCGCTGCTGGTCCGGCGGGAGGCCGTCAAGCGAACCGTGCTCGAGCTCTTCGATGAGTAGCTCGTGGAGGCGAAGCTTTGCCGCATCCAGAGCCGGGTTGCCGCGGGAGACTCCGCCAACTTCGGCGACGCGTTCCGCTGTCCTCCGCCGGGCGATGGGCTCGGGGAGTGCGGGGCTGTTGGTGGGTGCGCTGGGAGCGGCTGGCGCTGTCCCCCCGACGCGGGCCAGGCCATCATCGCCCACGCCCCAGCGCCCGGGGACGCCGGGCATCTGGCGCGATGGCCGAAGTGGGCTCGGCGCGTTGTTCCCGGGAGCGGGCGCGGCCGGTGCAGCGGGCTGGACAGCGGGTTGGGCAGCCGGCATCGGGGCGCGGTTTGCGGGTGGTGTGCCCGTATCCCCGGCCATCCGCCGCCGCGCGCCTGACCATCCAAAAGGACGGTCGTCCGCTGGAGGTCCGTTCCTGGTAGTGCCGTCGTCGGACATTGGTGTAGCTCCCTTATCTCTTCAGAACGGATTAGGCGGACTTGCGGAACAGGGGCCGCATGAGCTTGCCCAGGCCGCCGCCAGTTTTCTTTGCCTTGGTGGTGGATTTCACGCCGGCGAGCGAGCGGGCCATCGCGCAGATTTCAATCGAAACCCGGCTGGACGGCTTGCTCATCACAATCGGGCGGCCCAGCTGGGCTGCCTTCACGACGTCGTTGTCCTGCGGAATGCGCCACCAGAGCGGCGAATCCAGCGTGCGCTCGACGTCCTTTTCGCGAACACCGGTGTCGATCCCGGCGCGGTTGAGGACCACCTTGATCCGCTCGTCGTCGTTGCCGAACCGCTCGTGCAGCATTTCGAGCGCGAGGACGGTGTCCTTGATGCTCGCCATGTCCAACGTCGTCACCAGCAGAATCATCGTGCCGACTTCGATGGCCGCCGCGACGATTTCGTTGAACGTGCCCGGCGTGTCGAGAATCACGAAGTCGTGGGTCTGCGCGAGAACATCGACGACATCGCGGATGTGCGCCGAACTGAGGTTGCGCCAGTCGCTTGGGCGAGTCGGCGCGGGCAGGATGCGGACGCCGGATTCGTGTTCGACCAGGTAGTCGCGCAGTGAATTGCGATCGACGTTGTCCAGGTTGCGGGCGAGGTCGGCGATGGAGCGCTCCACGGGGATGTCCATCGTGATAGCCACGTCGCCGAAGCGCGTGTCCATGTCCACCAGGCAAACCGACTGCTGGGCTTCCTGGGCGAGGGCGACGGCGAGGTTCGAGGAGATGGTCGTCTTACCGATGCCACCCTTCGCGCCGAAGACCGTGATGATCGTGCCCTGTGGTACGGGGGCATCCAGCTCGCCAAGGCGGCGGAGACGCTCGCGGTCGCGGCGCTCGAGGGCTCGAGTGATCGACTGTTCGAGCTCCGATTCCTGCAGCGGCTCCTGGAGGTAGTCCCACGCACCGGCAACCATCGTCTGGCGCATGATGCGAATGTTCGCTTCGGTCGAGAAAACGATGACCGGGAGGTCCGGCATCGCGTCGTTTATTCGCGAGAGCGTCTGGATCGGCCGGACCAAGGGCTCTTCCACGCGCATGAGGATGACGTCCGGGTTGTACTGGTGCGCAAGCGAGAATCCTTCGACGCCATAACCGGCGCTGGCGACCATCTGGAAGCCGAGCATGCCAATCATCTTCTGGATTTCCGCGACGCTTTCCCGGTCTGGGTCAATTACGATGACCTGCGGTGCCTTCGCCATGTTGTTTGTCCTCCACGTGGGGCGGCCGCCTGGCCGCCGGGATCGTCATTCGATATGCCGCCGGGAGTTTCCGGGGCTTAGTTGCCTAGGAACATGTCCTCGAAGCTCCAGCTGGTCGTGCCGCTGACCTTCGAGGTGTCACCCTTCTGGCGGGTGACGATGCGGTACTGGCCGATCTCATCCTTCATTGCGTCGAGGATGAGCACCTGGGCCGCCACATCCGGCGGAAGCGCCAGCGTGATAGAAATCGCCGTCTCGTAGTGCGGAGCTTCGTCGCCGGGCTTCGCTTTCGGGTCGGTAATCTGGGCGCTGGTGCCATTCGTACCGGTAGTGCCACCGGTCGCCGAGTCCGTGGTAGTGGTCGTCGTGCTGCCTTCGTTGCCCGTGATCGGGACGGTGACGAGCTTGCCATCGACACCCGGGATGACCTTCACGGTCGTCTGGGCGAAGGCGAGGACTTCGACGTCCTGCGTGAGGAACCAGGCGACCACATTCGGCTTCTCTTCGCCGGTGAGCGGGTCGGTCTTCATCGTCGTTGTGACGCCCAGGACATCGACGCGGTCGCCCGGCTGCACGAGGCCGGCGTTTGCCCACGCCTCATGTGGAATCTGCAGGGAAAGGGCGCGAGTGCCGTCCGGCACCTTGTAGGCGAGAGTGTTCTGGCCGACGAAGGTGGTGACCTTCGAAGCGATAACCTGTTCGCCCGCATACATTGGGGCGACAGCGACCTTGCCAACCAGGTCGTCCGGTGTGGTCACGCGGCCAGCGAGCAGCGCAGAGGCCGCAACCGGCTTCGTGGTCAGCATATCGGCCGTGATCTTCTCCCCGACGGGGATGTCACGCGCGACAACGACCACGGATTCGGCGCCGCCGGCCGTCGTCAGAGCGGCCTCCAGGTCGGAGCCGTCACTCCCACGGCTATTCAAGAAGGCGAACATGAGCGCCCCGCTGAGGACGGCGCAGACTGCTGCGATGAGCAACACTGCGCGGTTCCGGCTGCTGCCAGAAACTGCTGAAAGGGAAAGTGGACTTGCCATGCGTGTGAAGACCTCCATTGTCACTATCGACGCTTACCGGGCCTGCTACAGGGTCCCGGCCTCGAGCAGGGGGTTGTGTAGCCATTCCTCAGGGAATTCCCTTGGATGGGGTGGCCACCCCGCAGCGCCTGTTCACGTGAGCAAACGAGGCCTTGCTCTCTAACCATCGGCAGCATCAGCGCCGCGTTCAGCGTGATCTGCGAAATTGTTCCTGCGGGCCTGCGCAATGCCTTGGAAGTGCGACCCGCATGCGTCTCTGCCATGGTCAGGGCGCAGCGAGACGAGCCTTGAGATAAAGAGAAGAGCCCCATTGCAATGCAAAGGAGCTCTCTTCATGAGTTCGCGCCGCGAAGCCCGCCCGCACGATCGGCGGACGGTGAGCCGGGGCCGAATCGGGCCGATGTAGAGACAAATCAACGCTCCGTCCCCGTCGGGCCAGCACGGCTACTGGGAGAGGCCAAAGCTCTTTGTTGTATAGGTAATCGACCCCGGGGGAAGCGATGATCCGCCGGTGCTCCAGCCTGTCGGCGGCTCTGTAATGGACGCTGGACTCTGCAGCGTGCCCGTGCAGTGCTGCTTGGTGCAGCCCGAATCCACTTTCAAAATAGCCCAGGCGGCGATCCGGAAGGTCCGGCTGTTCGAATTCCCGCTCGCCCGATCCACGATCGGGATCACGATGATGCTGCCAACGGCGGGCGCCGTCACACTGCCGAGACCGCCCACCGAGACAAACTCCCCGATATCACTCACGTCCGCGCCGTTGCCGTGGTCGATATCGCCCTTGAAGTTATTGCTATCGTTTGCCGTCCAGTCCGGCGTCGTTGGCGTGCCGCTTTCGTCCATCCAGCCGGTATCCAGGAAGGTGTAGGAGCGGCCGACGCAGGTGTGCAATGGACAGTGTTGATCCCCGGCATGCACTTCGTCCTCGCGTGTCCCGCCCCAGATGACGAACGGCGCGACGCTTGACCATGAGTACCCGGTGATCGGCAAGGAGACGGCGCGCGCCGTGGCAGTCGCCGTGATATCCCACGAGTCGAGTCCCAGCACTTGCGCGAACCAGGTATCGATCTCGGCCGTCCCGGCAACGGTTATGGTGTTGGTAGAGGTGCCGATGGTGTACGACTTCGTGATGCCGGCAGAATTGCCGGCGGCTTGGATCCGGTCATCGTTGAGGTCCCAATAGAGGTCGGCTTTCGCGCCTGCCAGGGCCGTATTCGGCAGATCCTGCGCGCCGGCGAGAGCCGCGGCATCCACTGCCGCCTGGAGCTGGGTTTTCGCCCAGTAGGCTCGTCCCACATCCACGGACATCGCGGTCGCGGCGACCACCACGACCATGGCAAACGCCATGAGCACCAGGGCCTGCCCCTCTTCCCGGTCGCGGCAAAGTCGTACGAGTGTGGCTTTCATAATTCTCTCTCTTCAGCTCGACGCGCCGGTGGTGGCGATTCGTGGTGATTTGACTATCGGTCCTGGTGTCAGCTGCTTCTAGAGGGAACCGCTTTTCTCCACTGGTTGTTCACCGCGGCTAACATCAATATTTCTGACAGCATCCAGGTTGCCATCGCGTATCTTCGCTCGGAAGACCAGCGACGCCCCCATCCCGGGCCACGAGAGGGAGGCGTCACAATTACGCGTCGGGGAGCCGACCGGCAGGCTGATTGCGATCTGGCGAGTAACCTCAGAGCTATGAGTTGCCGCGTGCCGTTCCTCTCGCTCGTCGGTCTGGCGCAAAGCAGGTCCGTCAGTTAGTTAGCGAGACAGAGGAGATCGTCGGATAGCCGCCGCCCGCCTGGTAGCCGCCACCAACGCCCTTCGATGTCAGGAAATTACCGACAATATCGCCTTTAAAGTCTCCATTCGAACTGCCTGGGTCTACCGTCAACTTCAATGCAACCCACCCGACGATCGTCAGCTGCATCGTGCCGCAGTTGCTCGTGCACTGTCCCTGGCTAATGACTGGCAGGATGATCGGCTTTCCGCTCACGAAATGCTCATGGAGGCTATCGATCGGCTGCTGTCCCGTGGCATTGCCACCGAAAGAATATTGCGAATACGGATCTGCCTGGTAGACATTGCCGCTCTGGCCGACGTTAAAAAAGCCCTTGAAGTCATTGCCTGTGACCGACCAAGTCCCGTCGTTCTTTTTCGCCTGGTCGATTTGGTTGCCCCAATGGTTGGAGCGATATGTCTTCGATTCTCCCTCGCAGATGCCATACGGCTTCGTGCAGCTCCCATACGAACTGTTTCCGCCCCACACTGCGTAGGGAAAGACGTCGTCGTTATCGAAGGAAAAGCCGGTAACGGTCATGATCCGCGCGGAGGCATCGGCAGATACATGCCAGGATTTAATGCCGAAGACGCGTGCGAACCACGTATCGATATCAACGGAACCTTGCACCGTGATGGAGCTGGTACTTCCGACGCTATAAGACTTCACGATGGCCACATTGCTGCCTGCGGCTTCGAGAGAATTGTTATTCAGGTCCCAATAGCTGTCCGCGTACCCACCTGCGGTTGCCGTATTCGGCAGCCCCTGGGCACCGGCCAGGGCCGCCGCATCGACTGCCGCCTGCATTTGCGTCTTCGCCCAGTAGGCCCGGCCGACATCAACGGACATGCCGGTCGCCCCCAGGACGACAACCAGGGCGAAAGCGAGCAGGACCAGCGATTGGCCCTCTTCTCCCCGTCCCGCAAGGCGCTTCATTCTATTCAACATGGTCCATGCCTCCTTCGGCCGCAGCCTCCAGGCCTCCGCCATACTCGGGTCGCGCGATTATTAGTTACCGGGAAATACGGCTCGTTTGTATCGGAACGATAGGCACGCCGCGCGCCATGCAGGGGGAATTCGCGTGTATCTTCGGTATCCGCCGTCCGTCGCGTTTCAGTAGTCTCGCGATTCGCAATTCCGGTGAACCGCTCGTGTACATTCAGACGACGGCAACGTCCTCCCGGCGACGGTGATCACGATGCGGAAAGCAGACGTAAACTTGGATGTGAACGAACTCACTCTCGCCGAGGACACGGACCTCATTGCCGAAATCGCCAGGGGCAAGCAGCAGGCGGTTAGCGTTCTTTACGACCGCTACCATCGCCAGTGCTACTCCTTCGCTCTTCGAATACTCGGCGGTGAGCAGGACGCCGAAGAGGCCGTCCAGGAAACATTTGTCCGCGTCTGGCGAAGCGCCGTGCAGTACGACTCGGCGAAGGCCGGCGTCGGCAGCTGGGTGCTTTCGATAACGCGGAACCTCTGCATTGATGAGATTCGCCGCCGCCGCCGCCGCGTCCCCGAGATACCGACGCTCGATGGCGCGCTCGAAAAAGCCGGCCCCGAGCGGACGGACCTCGAAGCCGAGCGCAACGTCATCGGCGAACAGGTTCGGACAGCCTTACAGGCGCTCTCGCCCGAACAACGCAGCGCCGTTCAGATGGTGTATTTTCATGGTCTATCCAGCCAGGAAGTGGGCCAGATCCTGGGTGTCCCGGCACCGACCGTTCGCAGCCGCCTGCGCCTCGGCCTTCTCAAACTCGGCGGCATCCTACAGGCACAGGGGTTGATATCCATTGACTGACTACGAAACGCCCCACCCCTCGGAACTGCTGGCCGAATTCGCCCTCGGAGTTCTCTCTGAGCGCGATGCTGCGCGCGTCCGCGCCTTCATCGCCGAAGACGCGGACGCCATGAGCGAAGTCGAAGAGATGCTGCGCGTCGCTCGCCTGCTGCCCTTCGCCGCCGACGACCGCGAGCCTTCGCAGGACCTTCGCCCTGGCCTCATGGAGCGCATCGCCCAGGAGCCCATCCCCCTGCCGGTCGCCGCAGTAGACGTGGAGCCGGAACTCCCGGCGAATGTCACGCCGATCCGCCGCCGCACCTCGTGGCTCGCCCCGGTGGCAGCTGCCGCTGCGGCCGTGTTCGTGCTCGCCGCGGGCATCGGCGGATACGCCATTGGTTCTGGGAACGAAGATGAGACCGTGCGCGCCGAAGCCGAACGCCAGGGCGCGCTGCTCGCCGCCGTCGCTCATGGCCGAACGGACACCATCAGCACTGCTGATGGTGCCATCCGCGTCTCCGTGGTCCACGAGCGCGGCTCCGAGAGCGCCTACACGTGGGTCGAAGGGTTGCCGCCGCTGCCCGAGGGCAAGGCCTACCAGGCCTGGTTCACGCCGGACATGAAGCAGTTCGAACCCGGCCAGACGTTCGTTACGCACACCGGCGGCGTCTGGCTGGTCGCCAGCGAAGAGATGGAGAACTACGCCGCCATGGCGTTCACCGTCGAAGACGACGAGGGCGTGCAGGCGCCGACGCAGCCCCCGTTCGTGGTCGTGCCCCTGCAGGTGACTGCACGGCGCTAACCGGCAGCTATTCGGCTGGCGGTGCGGGCTGCTCCGGCTTCGGCGCGGGGATGTTCATGTCGTAGCACTTCGGGCAGAGCCCATCGAAGCGCGTGCCACAGCGGGGGCAGGTTCTCATGTCCGTTGCTCCTCTTTGCTAGTCGAACCAGCGATATTCGCCGGGCTTGAGCGTGTAGACGGTGGTATTTCGCCGCGCGCTCACGGCAATGGTGCGCGGATAGCTGCGGTCGTTGCGAACCTGCACGCGAGCGCTGACTTCGCGCTGGGCGAGGTCAGCCATCCCGATATGCCCCGAGTCCCCGGTCACGCGAGCGCCCCGGCCGGGCAGGCTCACCTGGAAGAGCAGGCCGTCGTGCGGGTTCACGCGAATATCGCCCATGCCCGCGAGGCTGCCATCCCAGGCGTTGAACGCGACTTCGCCCGGCGAGAGGAACTGCGATTGTGCCACCCAGGTCGCGTGGTCGCTGTTGTTGAGCAGCCCGATGAGCGAGCGGCCATCTTCGAGCGTGACCCGCCAGGCGAACGGCACCGGGCCATCTCCCGGGTCGTCGGGTTTCGCTGCGACGCCGGTCGCGGGGATGAGCGACATCAGCATCTCGCGCTGTTCGAGCGGGATGGCCTGGGCGTCATCGGCTGCGAAGGCGGCGCCGCCGCTCAAGGCGATGCCGGTGGCGAGGAAGCGCACCTCCGCATCCGAAAGTTGCGCGCCGGACACGCCCGCAGTAAGGCTGCCGGCGTCGTTCGCCCACCAGCGGCCGTTCATCCAGCTGCGCTGGAGGGCGAGGCCCATCGCGCGCCGCACTTCGGGCCAGGAGCCGTCCGTCGCTGGGCTCGTGCGTATGCCATCGACCAGCCCGAGCGCCGGCCCGAAGGGGCAATCGGCGGCCAGCAGGAAAACACCCTCACCAGCGGCCTCGCGGATGATTTCGAGCCCTCTGCGCAGGTTCGCCGGTCCAGTCGTGCTCGATTCTGTGTAAACGACGAGATCCGCGGCGACGGCAGCGCTGCCGAGCGATTCCAGCTCCAGGTACGAGTTCCCCTCATCGACGAGCGCGCGAACGGCAGCCGCGAGCCACTCCGCCGAGGCCGTGTTCGTGCAATCGAGCACCGCGACGCGTCTGGCGGGCGAATCGGCAAGGTAGAGGTCGCCCGAGGACGTCTTCAGGAACAGTTCCGGGTGTTCGGCGAGGATCGCGGACCCTTCGGCGGCCGTCAGCGGCGAAAATGTGACTCCCGCCTCGAAACCGGCCCCGCGGATGCGCGTGGCATCGCCAGCCGGGTCATCACTCTTCGGCACGACGACATACGTGCCGCTGGTCGAGCCTTTCGTCAGCGTCGAGGGCGTGCTGGCCAGTCGCAGGCCGGTAGGAGGGGTCGCCGGGATGCGCGCGCCAAGCTTTTCGGCGGCTGCCTCGGCGAATCCTTCGATGAGGCCGAGTGGTTCGCCGCCCTCGCGCACGTGAATCGCCGGCAGCGTCAGCGTTTCGCCCGGCGCGAGTTCAATCGCGCTTTCGAGGTCGAAGGAGAGAGTGATCTGCTTCAGGTCGAATTCGCCAGCGCTTGCATCGATGCGGACGTCGAAGAAGAATCGGCCGGGTTCGATGCAGCCGACGACGAGCGATGGTTGGCCCTGCGCGGGCACCGAGAGCACCACGACCTCGCTGCTGCGATAGCGAGTGCCGTCGTCGAGGGCCTCGCGGTAGCTGCCGGTGTAGCCGCTCTCTTCCGCCTCGCCGAGCACACGGACCAGGGCGTCATCCTTCGCCGAGCGGCCATGCAGCCAGAGCGTCGAACCGGACGCCTTCAGCGGCAGCGCACTCGTGAACTCGAGCGTCTCGGGGCGCAGTGGCGAATCCCCGCTATTGGTGACGGAGAGGATTGTCTCGCCCGTCTCGAAATCGTGGGTGGTTTCCAGGGAGAGCCCAGGCTGCGCGGGCGTGAGGTCGATGTTCCAGGGCAATGTCGGCACTATCTGATGCTACCCTGCCGCCGCTCGATGCGCTGCTGCTGGCAGTGATACCTCAGTCGATTCGCCAGCCATCCGCTGCATGGACCACAAACGCGGGTCCGCCGCTGGTCGCAATCGCCGCTTCGAGCACCGCGTTCACTGTGTCAGGAGCCGCCACGGCGAGGGCGTAGCCGCCGAAGCCGCTTCCCGTGACCTTCGCGCCCCACGCCCCCGCCTTGCCCATCGCCTTAATCAGGTTGTTCAGCGCAGGAGTCGAGCATGCGAAATCGTCGCGCAGGCTGGTGTGCGACTCGACGAAGAGCGCGCCCGCCTTCGCGCCATCGCCCGCTGCCATCGCTGCTTCGAGCGCGCCAACGCGTTGCGCCTCGGAGAGCACATGCAGGGCGGGTCCGCGGACGAGCACGGGCACCTGCGTCTCGAACTGCGAATGGCTGAGCTGCCCCAGCCGCGCCGGCAGGACTTCCGTCGCGCGCGCCACTTCCTTGATCGTCTGCTTCACCGGCAACTCTTCGGCGAGCAGGTCGATGACGTCGGTGTCGGAGACATCGCCGAGGAGCAACGTCTGGTTCGGGTCGAGGCCGATCATCTCTGCGAGCATCGCCGCCGCCATGCGCGTGCCTACCACCCGCTCGGCGTAGGCGCGCCGCACCATATCCGCGCGGCCAGCGGTATCGCCCGAAGAGGCGAGGATGAGCGCCCAATCTGCTGGCACGGGGACGAACCGCTGGGCGAACGGCTGCATGTCGACGTGGACGGCCATGCCAGCCGCGCCCGATGTGATGACCGAATGGTCCACGCCGCTGGTTTCGACGCCGAGCCGCCGTTCCGCGCGCGCCGCCGTTGCCGCGATGGCGGGCCGGTCCCAGCCGAGGTTCCAGAGAGCGTTCAGCGCCGCGACCACGCCAATCATCAGCGCGGCCGACGAGGCGAGGCCACCATTCGCGGGCAGGTCGCTCGCAATCGCGATGCGCGCGCCGCGATTGATCCCGGCGCCGACCTCGCTGAGGGCTGCTTCGAGCTGCTTCGCCCAGCCGTGGGCCGAATGCGTGCCCGGTTCGATGCGCGCGAGGCCCTCGAACTCCGCCGAGACCGCCTGGATGCCCGGTTCGGCCGATTCGCTCGCCGCCACGAAGATTGCGCGGTCGATGGTCATCGCCAGGACGGGGAGCATCGAGTGGTCCGTGTGTTCGCCTGCGAGGATGACGCGGCCGGGGACGCGCACCATGACTGCGGGCAACGGCCCGAATCGTTCGACAAAGAGGTCGCGGGCGCGCACTTCGCTGGTCATCGGTCCGGGCCCAGGGCTGCACGTAGGCCCGCCGCCGCGATCCGAACCTGCCGTGGCGCCGCCGCACCGGGGATGTCGCGCGCATCGAGCGCCGATTCGACCGAAAGCTCGAGGATGTCCGCTTCGAAGAGGTCGCTCGCCGCCTGGTAGGCCGCGAATGGCAGGCCCGCGAGTTCGCAGCCGCGCGTCTCGCATTCGCGCACGAGGCCACCGACCACCGCGTGGGCTTCGCGGAAGGGCATCCCCTTCTTCACGAGGTAGTCCGCCACATCGGTCGCGAGCGAGAAGTTCTCGCCGGCTGCCTGGCGCATGCGTGGAAGCTGGAATTCGAGCGCCGGGATCATCGCCGCGAAGATCGTCACGGTCGGGATGAGCGCCTCGGCGGCGTTGAGGATGGCCGCCTTGTCTTCCTGGAGGTCGCGGTTGTAGGCGAGCGGCAGGCCTTTCTGCTGGATGAGGATGTTCACGAGTTCACCAACCACGCGCCCCGTGCGTCCGCGCGCGAGCTCGGCTACGTCGGCGTTCTTCTTCTGAGGCATCATACTCGACCCCGTGGCGAACCCATCCGGCAGCTTCACGAAGCCGAACTCGGCGCTCGCCCAGAGGATGATGTCCTCAGCGAAGCGCGAGGCGTGGACCTGGGCCATCGCGCAGGCGGCGATGAACTCGGCCGCATAATCACGGTCAGCGGTGGCGTCGAGGCTGTTGCGCGTCACGCCGACGAATCCGAGTTCGAAGGCGACAGCTTCGCGGTCCAGCGGATAGGGCGAACCAGCCAGCGCCCCCGCCCCGAGCGGCGAGAGATTCACCCGCGTCCGGCAATCGAGGAAGCGCGAGCGGTCCCGCGCGAACATCTCGCCGTATGCGAGGAGGTGGTGGCCAAGGGTGACTGGCTGTGCGCGCTGGACGTGCGTGTATCCCGGCATCGGCGCGCCAGCGTGGAGTTCGCCGAGGTCGCAGAGGACCGAGACGAGGCGATGCAGTTCGCTCGCCGCCCGGTCGCAGAGGGAGCGCACGAGCAGCCGGTTGAGGAGCGAGACCTGGTCGTTGCGGGAGCGCGCGGTGTGCAGCCGGCCGGCCGCCTCCCCGGCGTATTCGTGCAGCAGCACCTCGACGTGGGTGTGGATGTCCTCAAGTTCTGGCCGCCAGGTCACTTTTCCCGTGCGAAAGTCGTCGAGCACGCGCGCCAGGCCGGTGACCAGCGCGTCCGCATCCTCGGCCGGGATAATGCCCTGCGCGCCGAGCATGCGGGCGTGCGCAATCGAGCCCTGGATGTCGAACTCGTAGAGCTGCGCATCGACGCCGGCTGTGTAGTCGCGCGTGAGGGTGTCCATGTCGCCTTCGAAGCGGCCGCCCCAGGTTCGAATCTCGCTGCGCTGTTCGCCGTCCGTCATGGCGCGGCCTTCAAAAGCGGGATATCGAGCAATTCACTCACCTCATCGAACACGTAATCGGGAATGACGTTCTCGGCGTCTGGTTTCGAACGTTTCCAGGCGGCGAGCATGCCCAGCGCCTGCGCCCCGGCGATGTCCTCGGCGAGCGAGTTGCCGACCATCATCGTCTCCTCGGCGGTCGTGCCCAGAGCCTCCAGGGCGGCTTCGAAGAGGCCCCGGTGCGGCTTGATAAAGCCAACCTCGACCGAAACGGCACTCGCATCCCAGCCGACATCGAGGCCAGTCTCGCGCAGGTCCGCCCGGAAGCGTTCGCCGCCAAAGCTGCGGTTCGTGGCCATGCCGAGGAGGAATCCGCGCCGCTTCAGTTCTAGCAGCGTCTCCACGGCGTCCGAATAGGCCACTTTGCCGCCCTCGGGCCCGGAGATGTAGATCGCCTCGAGTAGCTGCATCGCCTCGGGAATCGGCATTGGGAGGCCGATCGCGGTCAGAGCTTCGCGCGCGACCTCGCCATAGTCCGGTTCGATGCCCGTGGTGCGCTTGGCGTGGCTCGCGGCCTGCTCCATCGCGTCCCAGGCGGTGCGGGAGACCTGCGCCGGGTCCTCGACGAGATAACCGGCGTCGCGGAGGAAGTTCGCGGCGCGTTCGGCCGCCATCGCCCGGAATTCCTGGGGCGATGGGGGGTTCGGCGCGTACCAGAGGGTATCGCCAATATCGAAAAGTAATGCACGAATAGCCATATGAACCGGAGCCAACCGCCGTCGATCATCTTGTCACCCCCTCTCGATGCGGACAACGAACGGCCCACTTCTGCTGCACTCCCCTGTTGCTGCTGTCGCGGTACACTCGACCCCATGCCAGTTCGCGCCACTCGTACGCTCGTCACCGCGCCCGTGCTGCCGGCGCCCCTCCGCCCCCTCGAGGTTCTC
The DNA here is from genome assembly GCA_038256595.1 of Tepidiformales bacterium. Lineage (GTDB taxonomy): Bacteria > Chloroflexota > Dehalococcoidia > Tepidiformales > Tepidiformaceae > JBBSKE01. Next base: position 40,090 of record JBBSKE010000001.1, read on the forward strand.
GCCGAGAACCTCCTCTGGACCTGGCACCCATCGATCCGCGAGGTGTTCGTGGCGATCGACCCGGTTCGCTGGGAGCAATTCGGCCACAACCCCGTGCTCATGCTCCAATCGCTCACTCCCGAAGATTGCGAGCGCCTTTCGACTGACAACACCTATCTCGCGACGCTCCAGCTCGGCCTCGACTTCCAGGAACGCTACCTCGCCCGCCCGCTGAACGTCCCCGAGGGGCTCGCTCCCGGGCAGGTGGTCGCCTATTTCTCGCTCGAGTTCGCGCTCACAGAGTCGCTGCCTATCTATTCGGGCGGCCTCGGCGTGCTCGCGGGGGATCACCTCAAATCCGCCAGCGACCTGAACCTGCCGCTCGTCGGGCTCGGGCTCTACTACCGCGAGGGCTACTTCCAGCAATCGCTCTCGGCGGACGGCTGGCAGGAGGAGATCTACTCAATCGTCGATCCGGCCTTCCAACCGACGCAGCTCGTGCGCCGCGAGAATGGCGACGAGTTGCGTATCGGCGTGATGGTCACCGGCCGCATTGTTCAGGTGCGAGCATGGGTGGTCCACGTGGGCGGCGTGCGCCTCTTTTTGGTCGATTCCGACGTGCCAGAGAACGTGCCCGAAGACCGAAACATCACCTCCCGGCTCTACGGCGGCGATGCCGAGACGCGCCTCCGCCAGGAGATGCTCCTGGGCATCGGCGGCGTCCGCATCCTCCGCGAGATGGGCTTCGATGTCGCCGTGTTCCATATGAACGAAGGCCACTCTTCGCTCCTCGGGCTGGAACGCTCGCGCGTCTTCGTGCGCGAACATGGGCTCTCGCTTGCCGCGGCGCAGCAGGCCGTCTCCGCCTCGACCGTGTTCACGACACACACGCCGGTCGCCGCCGGGATCGATGTCTTCACGCCGGAGATGCTCACCCGCCATCTCGGCCCCGAATTCGCCGAGGCCGGGCTCACCACCGGACACATCCTCTCCCTCGGGCGGATGTACCCAGGCGACCAGCAAGAGCCGCTCTCCATGGCGATCCTCGGCCTGCGCCTGAGCGCCTTCCGCAACGGCGTCTCGCGGCTCCATGGTGACGTCTCGCGCGAGCTATGGAATGGCGCCTGGGAAGGCGTGCCCATTGAACAGATCCCGATCGGCTCGATCACGAACGGGGTCCACCTGCCGACCTGGATTTCGCCCTCGATGGCCCGTCTCTTCGACCGCTACATTGGCTCCGACTGGCGCGACGCCCCCACCGACCCGGCGAGCTGGGCGGGCCTCAAGAACATCCCGCCCGAAGAGACCTGGGCGGTTCGCAACGAAGAGCGAGCCCGCCTCGTCGCCCGCGTGCGTTCGGCCAAGCGCGAAGATGCGCTCTCCCGCGGCCTGCCGGTCGGCAAGGC
>JBBSKE010000002.1:0-32549 GCA_038256595.1 Tepidiformales bacterium
GTCGAAGGGTCCGGCGCCTGGTCCTGGCGCTGTTCGAACTCCATCGTCACCGCATCCGGGAGCACCCCTTCGAGCTCTTCCGAAAGCAGCGCGAACGATTCGCTTCCGTCCTTCGCGATAGCTGCGATCGCTGGCTCGGAGGCAGCACTGGCGGCCGAATTCAACATGGATGCGCTGACCGCGGCCAATCGCAGGCCGAGCACGTCGTCGCGCAGGGTTCGCGAAACCGGCTCCTTGCGCGAACCGCCAAGGATCGGCGCGACTGCCCCAACGGCGACACCAAGGAACTTCTTCATCACGGCGGAGGGAGCGGCGGAAGCGCTGCCCATCTCGGCTTCGAGCTGCGTCGCGTGCTGTTCGAAGGCATCGGCAGCCTGGCGGAGCACGTCACGGGCCTGTGGCACCGAAAGGAGCGTGTCGCCTTCGAGCTGCTTGTGGAACGACTTCGCCATCTCCCGGTCGAGCGCCACCATGTCTGCCACATGCCGGCTAAGCTCCGAGGAAGGGTCTGCGGCCTTGGTGGACGTGGACACGGCAGCCGGTTCCGAACGCGACGGGCGCTTCTTGTAGGCGATCAACGCAACGGCGCCGCCAGCGATCGCCGCGAGCGGGAACTTCGGTCCGCGGCGCTTCTTCTTCTGCATCGGCAGGCTCGCGTTGGGAAGGAGTGTTGTGATCTTCATCGGGATAGCTCCTGGCTGGATTGCGGAAGGAACGGCGTCGCGGTAATGCTTGCCGAACCTGAGGTCGCAGTGTCCAGGGTTGTGGTGACGATGTTCGCCGGATGTGTACCGGCCGCTCTCGCGGGAAAGAATCCCGGGCCGTGCGCCGCCCGCGCCGGCCCAATGGGTCACCTTAGAAGATGAGGATGAGAAGAAGAATAATCAGGATGAGTACAACGACTCCACCACCGATATACATGCTATGCCTCCTAAGTTTCGCCATTCCAGGGCGTCACTACGACGCCAGGAAGGACGGTAAATCGAACCGGTTATCGAGGTATCTCAGTACGTTTCGAAAACTGGGTTGTAATCCCAGCGAACTTCAATTCGTCCGTCTCGGACCATCGATACGCTCCGCCGGGACTGCGAGCTCTTGCTCCATCCTTGTTTCCGAATATTAGAAGATGAGGATGAGAAGAAGAATGATGAGGATGAGAACGACTACTCCACCGCCGATATACATGTTTGCGTCTCCTGGGTCATTTGATGGTTGTAGTGTGTCGCAGCTTCCCTTCGTTTCGCATTTCAGTGCTGCGAACAGCGTTGCAGCAGCATAAAGATTGAGCGACGGCAGCCCCCCAACCCCGCCCCGGACTCTCGCCTGAGCGCCACTGACCCTGTAACGTTCCGCGCGTGACCCGCCTACTCGCTGTTTTGCGCATGGTTATGCGCCGGAGCCTCGGCAACGGCCGCCTGCTGGCGATGGTCGTCATCGGCATGATTTTCGCGTCCGGCCTCATGGCCAGCGTCATCATCTATTCGGACGCAATCCGCGACCTTGGCCTCAAACACGCCCTGGAAACGGCCCCGCCGCGCACCCTCGACCTCCAGGTGAGCAGTTCTAGCCAGCCCCTTCGCGTGAACGACTACGTAGCCCGCGAAGAGAAGACGAACAGCCTCCTCGATGGCCTCGCAGGCTCGATCATCGAGGAAAAGGTGCGGCACATTCGCTCCTCCACTTTCTTCCTCACGGAGCCGGGCCAGCCCGTGCCGGTCGAAGAGTCGCGGCCACGCGCGAACCTCCAGTTCAGCGACCGCATCACCGATAAGGTCACACTCGTCGCAGGAGAACCTCGGAAGCCGGTCCAGGCCGAACTCGTTGCCGGCCAGGCCCCCCAGTTCGACGTCTGGATTGGCAAAGCGGCGGCGGAACAGTTCGGCGTCGCCCTCGGCGACACATTCGACCTTCACGCCTTCTGGCGGCTCGAAGCGAAGCCCGTGCAGATCACCGTCGTCGGCATCGTCGAGGCAAACGACCCGGGCGAACGCTACTGGTTCGAAAAGGACCGGCTCTTCGAGGACACGAGCGGCTGGGACACCTTCATCTTCCTCGTCGAAGAGCGCGCGCTCGTCGAGGTCCTCTCCGTCTACTTCCCCGATGTCGACGCCCAGATTCAGACGTTCGCCTTCGTCGACGTCACGCGCATCAACAGCCGCAACGCACAGGACATCGAAAACCGCCTCGGCTCGCTGCGCACGGAGCTCGAGCGCGGCATCCTCCGCACCCAGGTGGCCTCCCAGCTCGACCCGACGATCAAGGAGTACCGCGACAAGCTCTTTTTCACGCGCCTGCCGCTCTTCGCCCTGATGATCCAGGTGGTTGGCATCGTTCTTTACTACCTCGTGATGGTCTCGACCATGGTGGTGGACCGCCAGACCGGCGAGATCGCGCTCCTCAAGAGCCGCGGCGCCAGCGTCTTCCAGCTCATGGGCATCTACTTCCTCGAAAGCCTGCTGCTCAGCGTCATCGCCGTGATCCTGGGGCCGCTGCTTATCGCACTGGCCATCAGTTTGCTCGGCTACACGCCGCCGTTCGAAGACCTCAGCGGCAACGGCCGGCTGGAGATCCACGTCAGCCTGCAGGCCTTCGGGCTCGCGATTTTCGGTGCCCTCCTCGGCATGGCGGCGATGCTCTGGCCCGCTTACAAGGCCAGCCAGCTCAGCGTCGTCCATTACAAGACGCACATGGCGCGCCCCCAGAAGCAGTCCGTCTTCCTGCGCTACTACCTGGACCTCGGCCTCATCGCCGTCGGCGCGTTCGCGTTCTACCAGCTTCGCCAGCGCGGCAGCCTCGTGACCGATACGCTCTTCGGCGGCTTCTCGGCCGACCCGCTCCTCCTCGCCACGCCGACGCTCTTCATGCTGATGATGGCGCTGCTCTTCCTGCGCGTCTTCCCGCTGGTCCTGCGGCTGGTCGCGTTTGCGGCGAAGGGCCTGAACGGCGCGACCATCTCGCTGGGCCTCTGGCACGTCGTTCGCAGCCCGCTCCAGTACACGCGCCTGATCCTGCTGCTCATCCTCGCGACTGCCGTCGGCATGTTCGCGGCGGGCTTCGGCGCCACCCTCGACAATAGCTACGACGACCGCGCCGCCTACGAAAGTGGCTCCGCGGGCCGCCTCCAGGATGTCCGCACTCCATTCGGCATTTCGAACGAGAAGTTCATCGCCACCGTCCAGGAAGCGACCGGCGCCGAGACTGTGCTTCCCGCCGTGCGAATGTCCGGCAGCTACAGCCTCACCACCTTCCGCAGCGTCGATGTCAGCGTCCTCGGCGTCCCCCCGGAGGATTTCCCCGGCGTCTCATTCTGGCGCGATGACTTCGCCACCTCGTCGCTCGAGGGACTCATGGAGGACCTCGTCGTTCCCGAAGCGCGCGTCCTCCCCGAGGCTGTACACATCGAGCCCGGCGCGCGGTTCATCGGCATCTGGGTGAAGAGCACGCTGGCGGTCAACCAGTTCCAGGTCGCCGTTCGCCTGCGCGACCAGGACGGCATCGTGCTCGACTACCGCCTCGCCATCCCCCCGGGCTCGGTCGCCGGCGCCGACGGCTACCAGTTCTACGTCGGCCAGATCCAGGACCCACCGGTGCGCCCCGGCTACGGCCCTGGCGAACCTCTCGCCTACCCGCTGCGCTTCGAATCGGTCGCCATTCGCCCTCAGGTCGGCCCCGCCGCCCCACAGCGCATGGCCATCACCCTCGACGACCTCCAGGTCACCTCCTCGCCCCTCCCGGCGGACCTCAAGACGCTCGTCAACACCGGCCTCCCGGATGCGACCATCGTCGAAGGCTTCGAAGCGCTCGACCGCTATGAGGTCGTCAGCGGCGCTTCGGCGAACCTCGACTCCGGCGCCGTCAGCCGCACGAACACCGGCGTGAAATCCGGAGAGAACGCAGCCGTCGTCGCCTTCGACTGGCAGCGCGGCGGCATCTCCATCACCGGCATCCGCGTGCGCGGCTACAACGAACCGCTCCCGGTGGTCGTTAATCGTTCCTTCCTCGAACGCGGCGAGAAGAACATCGGCGACGCCTTCACCATCTATGTCGCGAGCCAGTACCTGAACGTCCGCATCACCGGCGTCTTCGATTTCTTCCCCGGGTACGATCCGTCGACCCTACGCAACCTCTTCGTCGCCGACCTCGAAGCGATGCAGATTGCGGCCACGAAGGTGCCTGCCTCATCGTCCATCCCGTTCGCGAACGAGGCATGGCTCGAGGGATTCGACGAAGGCGCCCTCGACGAAGCGCGGCTCGAAGCCGGCGGCCTCAAAGCCGAGAACGTCTACGACCGCGCCGCCCTCCGCGAAGCCGCCGCCTCTGACCCGCTGATCGCCGCGAGCTGGTCCGGCATCCTCTTCCTCTCGTTCGTCTCGGTGCTCGTGCTCACCGCAATCGGCTTCATCGTGAGCACCCACCTCGCCGCCCAGACGCGCTCACTCGAATTCGCCATCCTCCGGACGATGGGCTTCACCGGCCGCCAGATCCTCGCGCTCGTCTCGCTCGAACAGGTCTTCGTGGTCGTCGCCGGGCTCGTCGTGGGCACGCTCCTCGGGCTGCCACTCGTGAACCTGATGATCGGCTACCTTGGCATCAACGAGACCGGCGCCGACGTCCTCCCGCCGATGTCCTCACGCGTGAACTGGTGGGCAGTCGCGCTCGCCGATGGGCTCCTGCTCATCGTCTTCATCGGCACCATCCTCTCCCTTGCCTGGACCTATACCCGCCTGGCGGTCAGCCGGACACTACGCATGGGAGAACTGTAGAATGCCGCCAATGGGCCGATCACACGGAACCGCGTCTTGAGCGCGGCCAACAGGACTCTCTTCACCGATGGGCCGGCAGGCGCCGATTCCGATGGGCGCGAACTCTACGTCCAGGCCGAAGACCTCTTCAAGATCTACAAGATCGACAACCTTGAGGTCGTCGCGTTGCGCGGGCTCGACCTGAAGATTCGCCGCGGCGAGTTGATGGCCCTCGTTGGCGCGTCCGGCTCCGGCAAATCCACCCTCCTGAACATCCTCTCCGGGCTCGATAGCCCCAGCGCCGGGCGCATCTTCGTCGGCGGGCGCGATCTCCTGACGCTCTCCGCGCGCGACATGGTCGACTATCGCCGCAAAAACGTCGGCTTCGTCTGGCAGCAGACCGGCCGCAACCTCGTGCCCTACCTCGACGCCGTTCAGAACGTCGAAGTGCCGATGACTCTCAACGGCACCGGCCCGGCCGAGGCTCGTGCCCGCGCCATCGAACTGATGACTGCCGTGAAACTCGACCACCGCATGCACCACAAGCCATCCATGCTCTCCGGAGGCGAACAGCAGCGCGTCTCCATCGCCGTCGCCCTCGCGAATAACCCGCCACTGCTCCTCGCGGACGAACCCACCGGCGAACTCGATGCCATGGGCGCCGAGGTGGTCTACGAAATCTTCGCCGACCTCAACCGCCGCTATAACGTCACGATTGTGATCGTCACCCACGACCCGGACATCGCCGCTCGCGTCGACCGCGTAGTTGCCATCCGCGATGGCCGCACCAGCACCGAGATCTTCCGTAAGTCCCGCGTCGAATCCGGGGCCGTGCGAACCTTCCACGACGAATACGTGCTCGTCGATGGCGCCGGCCGCCTCCAGATCCCGCGCGAGATGCTCGAACGCCTGAGCATCAAGGACCGCGCCAAGGTCATGCTGGGCGACGGCCACATCGAGATCCTCGCCGAAGCGCACAAGGAGCGACGCTGATGCCCGGTGCCGCGCTCGAAGTCCACAATGTCAGCCGCACCTTCCACGTCGCGGGCGAAGATGTCCACGCCGTCGATGACGTCTCCCTGAGGGTCGAGCCCGGCGAGTTTGTCGCGCTCACCGGCCGCTCCGGCTCCGGCAAGACCACGCTCATCAACATCATCGCCGGCCTCGATACGCCCACCTCGGGCGAAGTGCTCATCGACGGCCAGCGCGTCGACAAAATGAGCGCCCACGACCTCAACCAGCTTCGCCGCCACAAGCTCGGCATGATTTTCCAGTCCTTCGGCCTCCTCCCGCTGCTCAGCGCCCAGGAGAACATCGAACTGCCGCTCCGTATCGCCGGGTTCGGCCACGGCGACCGCGTGAAGCGCGCGAAACGCGTCCTCGACATGGTTGGCCTCGGCAAGCGTGCCGACCATCGCCCCTACGAGCTCTCCGGCGGCGAACAGCAGCGTGTCGCCATCGCCCGCGCCCTCGCCACCCAGCCAGTCCTCATGCTCGCCGACGAACCGACCGGCGAACTCGACTCCGCCACAGCCACCATCGTCTTCGGCATCCTCCGCGACATCGCCCGCAACGAAGGCATCACCATCGTGACCTGCACTCACGACCGGCTGGTCATGGAACTCGCGGACCGCGTGGAGGAGCTGGCCAACGGCCGCCTCATCACCGGCCAGGAACACACCGTCTGGAACAAGGTCCAGGAGCGCGAACTCAGCCCGTTTTCGGCCCAGCGGCTGCACGCCGCCGGCATCGAAGCCGAGGGCATGGAGGGCGTCTCCTCCCTCATCGGCGCCGATAAGAGCCTCTTTAAAGTCGCCGACGACGACGAATCGGCCCGGCCCGCCCCGGCAGCAGCGCGGGACTCCGCCCCCTCGCCAGACAAGGACACCGAATCGACACCGGATGACTCTGCGGGCCGCTGGTCCCGCCCACGAAAGTAACCAGCCAGTGGCACGAACCAACAGAAGCGCTCGCGCCCAGGCGAGGGCGTGCCATGCCGCTCACAGCACCCAATTCCAGCGACCGGACAGATTCCGCGCCAGTCAGCCCGAAGTTAACGCCAATCCCGCAGAATTTGCCTGGAATTTGCACAGCAGAGGCCTATCCGCCGGTCTGCATGATGTGCAGCGCCACCCGAGGCGCGTAGTCTGGACGGACTGCTTGGCTGGATATCCCCGTTTCGTCCAGCCGGGAGGAGCGAACCATGCTACGAACGCGCCCCGCCGGGGTCGTCATGATCGTCGTCGCCGCACTGGTCAGCACAAGTTCGGCCTACCTGCTCGCAACGCGCGCTATCGTCCAGGCCGAACCAGCCGATGACAAGGCCGCGATTCCCGTCTCCGTACCAACGCTCGAAGAGCACGAAGTCGCCGTGCGGGCCACCCTCGCCTGCCTCGTCGCCGCGGGCATGATCCCCATCACCGAGCCCTCCCGGGGCAAACTGGTGACGCGCATCAACGTGGACCGCCAGTCGCTCGATGTCGAATCCGCAGAGGCCACCGTCGTACGCTGCCGGGCGGAATCGAACCTCGACGCCATCGAGCGCGCACGCATTCAGCAGATGCTGAACGCCTCCGTCACCCAGGTGGCGGCAGCGAGAGCGTTCTTCGAGGATTGCCTCGGCGGTCCCGGCGCCGCGCCGGCGGACGACGAACTCGCCGCCTGTTTCGCCGACACCGTCACTGCCACTGGCATCCCACCGCTCGAATTCCAGCAGTAGGTGGCGAGACTACGACCGAATCTGCGACATAATGTCCGTGTTCGCGTCTCCCGGCGCGGCAATCTCCACCACCCGTTCGTCGACATCGTCGTATTCGAGCCGCAGGGCGCGGGCGATGGTCGCGTGTAGCTTGTATGTGCAGACCGCGTAGGTCAGCTCGAGAATGGCCTCTTCCGAGAGGATCTCCTTGAGCCGCGCGAAGGTCGCGTCCTGCACGCGGCCATCCTGGAGCACGAGTTCGTCCGTGTAGGCGAGGATTGCGCGCTCCTCCGCATCGAACAGCGGGCTGCTCGCCCACGAAGGGATGTCCAGCACCTTCTCCGCCGGGATGCCGGCCGTTCGCGCGCCCTTCGAATGCTGGCTGAAGACGAACTGGCTGCCGCCCGCGAACCCGGCCCGCGTGAGCCCGAGTTCTCGTTGGTACGGCGTGAGGACGCGCTTCCGGCTGCTGAGGACGCCGAATCCGGCCTGCGCATGCGCGAGAATATCCGGCACGAGCGCCCAGACCGTCCACCAGTTGCCCGGCGTGCCGGTTGCGGTGCCTGGTTCGGCCACCGGGTCCCGCCCGGGGAAGAGTCGCTCGTAGGTCTGCTGGATTTCGGGTGTCGCTTCGGCGCGTGGGACCTGGCGCAATCGTGGCATGGTTCAATCTCCAATTTCGGGGTTCGCGCGGAGTCTACATGGCTGCCGCGCTCGCGCTACCGCGTGCTGCTGGCCGCCGCCCTCCGCGAAGAGGATAATCAGGCCATATGCTCGAACTGACGCAGCGCTTGTTGTCCGCCGCCGAGGGTGGCGCCCCCGTCCTCCTCGCCTCTGTCCTCGAACCCGGCCCGCGGGACCTCGTGCCCGGCGCCCGGCTGGTGGTCGAAATGACCGGCGAGCGGCTCGGCAGCCTCGGCGACCCAGCCCTCGATGACCTCGTGGCTGCCTACGCGCCCGACTCGTTCCCGCGCCACGCCACCGAGACCGTCTACATCGGCGAATCCGGCATCAGCACGCGAACCATCACCGGCGCCACGAGCATCTATCTCGAAGTCGTAGAATCGCGGCCGGCGTTCCTCGTCGTTGGCGCGGGCCACATCGGACTCTGCCTCGTAAAGCTCGCGCGCTTTCTCGATTTCTACGTCGCGGTCCTCGACGACCGCGAAGATTTCGCGACCGAAGAGCGCATCCCCGAGGCCGACGAGGTGATCTGCGAAGACTACGAGGCGGCGATCGACCGCTTCCCAATCGGCGCGAACACCTTCATCGTCATGGTCACGCGCGGTCACAAGCAGGACGAAATCGCCCTCCGCCGCTGCCTCGGCCGGGGGGCTGGCTATCTCGGCATGATTGGCTCGAAGCGCCGCACCGGGGCCGTCATCGAGCACCTCACCGAGGAAGGCTTCGACCCCGCCGAACTTGCGCGCATCCACACCCCGATCGGCCTGCACATCGGCGCCGAAACCCCGGAAGAGATCGCAGTGAGCATCATGGCCGAGGTCATCCAGGTCCGCCGCGGCGGCACCGGCGCCTCGATGTACTACCGCGCCGGCAAGCAAGGATAGGCCATGCTGGTCCTCCCGAGGGTCTTCAAACCCTACCGAACGATCCGGTAGCTGGTTTGGGTTATTTCGACGATGAGCCGCTTATCCGGACGAGTTTGAAGGCGCACATACTCCCGCTCGATGTCCTCGATGAACTCCGTCATGCGGGCCAACGCTTGTGATTCGCGGCAGCGGAGAGAAATGCGCCCGAGCGCGTTGAACCGCCGCCGTCCACCGTTGGGAATGCGTTGAACAATCTGTTTGAAGTCCCGATCCACTGTGACCACGATCGCCGCCAGGTCATCTCCTACCCAGGCGATGAATTCGTCTGGCGTCATTTGCCCAAGGCTTTCGCGAACGAGGTCAACGGTATGACCTCGTTCTCTCAGGAACCTTGCGACCGAATCCGGCACGTTTTCATCGACCAGCAAACGCATGGCCGCCAATCTCAACCAGCCTTGAGCGCGCGCTTCTGCTCGAAGGCAATTGCAGCCTGGATATCGGCCGTTGTCAGGCGCGGATACTCCTTTTGGATAGCTTTTGCGCCAAAGCCTGCCAGGAAGAAATCGAAGATCGCGCTCGTGGGAATCCGCGTTCCATCGACGACCCAGGCGTTATGCTGCACGTTGCGACTGCGGACAATGTTGCCAAGCTGTTCTGGCTGCCGGTCCAGGAGCGCTTCTGCTGCCAGCTTTGCAGCTCGTTCGACGTCTCCCAGGAGTATCGAAAGCACAACCTGGCCACTTCCCGCTACCTGTTGCACTCCGCTGCCGTCATCAAACACGACATTGCGCCCGAACACGGAGAATCGAAGCTCCGACCAGGGTTCTTCGTAGCGCTCGTGCAGCCATTCGCCGACTTTTCTCAACTCCTGGAGCGAAAGCCGACCCCGCAACATGGCAATAGTCCTAAGCCCCACTACGTCCCGGAACGAATACATTCGCGAGAATCGCGGGCTCTCATCGGAGAATTTCGGATGGAAGAACCCAGTGTTGTCCCAATACGTGAGTTGACGCCTGCTCAGACCGGAAACACGGCACGCCTGATCCGGCGTGAAAGCGATGATCGAAGTCATGGAGCCAATCCTAGCGGGCTTGCCTGGTCGTGCCAATGCTACCTACCTGGCTTTGGGAACTACCGCGCCGGCAAGCAAGGCTGACGCAGGGCAACCGCATCTGGGCTACGGGCGCGGACGGAGCGTCACGATGACAAAGCTCGAATCCACGGAGAACTCGAGTGGCGGGTTGCCATTCTCCCGCAGCGCTGCCGCGGCCGTAGGAATTCCCGCGCCGAATCGCTGCACCAGCCCGAGCACCCGCATCGCCTCGGCCAGGTTTGGATTGCGGTAGTCGGTTATCCCGGGCTCGCCAAAATTCGCAGTCGTGACCGAACCGAAGGGCCCGCCCGGGCTCACCACTTCCACGCGGTCCGAATACCAGTAGACCCGCACCGGTGCATAGGTGCCCTCGTACGTCCGGTGGAGGATGGCGTTCCGCGTGACCTGCTGGAGTGCCGCCAGCGGATACATTGCATGGCGTGTCTCGGTCGTCGAACTGGTGAAATCCACGGCGACCCGGTTGTGGGACGCGAGCTTGTCGTCGAGTCGCCGCACGAGGTCCTCAAGCCGCCCTTCCACCAGCTGCTCGTCGATCACAGGCGAGGCGACGGTCGGTCCATCGAGGCGAAGGAACTGGACGTATGCCCCGGCCATGAGCGCTCTCACGGCGACTCCCAACGTCAGAACGCCAACGACGGTCGGCACCGGCGGTTCGTCGGCGGTCGCCATCTTGGTCGCCATCAGCCGCTGCTCGGTCGTGCGGTCGTTCGCTTGCAGGACATCGGAACTGAAGGCAGAAGGCAGGTACTGCTCTTCGAAGTAACGGAGGCTGAGGTCGGCAATCCGCGCAGAATTCAAGGGATGCGAATCAAAAGGGCTGTCACCGTGGCGCCTGCGTTCGCTCAAGTTGCGCTCGTCCTGGGCGGTAGCGAGTGAACGCCGTGGTCCGGTGCGCACCCAGATTCGACCGCGATACCGCACTGGAGGCGAATCCGATGGCGTGACGGTGAGCACCGCCAGGTGGTCCACTCCGCGCAGCCGGCGCTTGCTTACCGTCAGCGTTGGCGGCGGGACGATGTTGCCGTCGTCCTTCATCCCGCCAAGCTGTACGAGCAGAGAATCCGTGATTTCCAGGCCCGCCGGGGAGCCATCGTTCTTCGCGCCGACAAAAATCACGCCATCCCGGTCATGTCCGGGGAGATCATTCACAAACGCACAGATCGTCTCGCGGATCGTCGTCTGGGCATCGCCAAGGAGCGATTCCTTGCGTTCGACGAGGTCCGATTCGGTGTCGGCGAGCATCTCTTCCAGTTGGTTATCGGTATACGGCACGAGGATCGGAGCTCCTCGCAGTAGAGTACCTGCTTTGCGTCCCCGCTCCCATATGCCGCTGCCCTTGGCTCACTCTGCCCGGAGGCCGAGTTGGTGCGGCGATCAGTTCGACGCCGAAAGGGCCGCTGGCACGCTTCTACCTCATTCCGCTATTTCAGCTTCGCGAGGATCGCCTTCGCCAAAGCCGCGCCAGCGGTCTGTTCATCCACCCCTCTGGAACGAACACCGATGAGCTGCACGCTGATGTATGTATCGCCCGAGACGACATCCACCGTGTTCATGTCCTGGCTGTACAACGCCTTATCGCCTAGCCCTGGAATCTCCACCTCGGGCAAGGCAGCGTTCGGAATGTGGACCGCCTTGAAATAGCTCGCGCCGCCCTTGGTCAATACCGCCGCGTAAATGACCCCGGTTCCCGTCCACTCACACTGCGTCGCGCCAGCCGCAGCGGCCAGGTAGTCGCGGGGGTTACCGACGGTGAATCCCACGGCAGCGGAGACTTCCTCCGCGGTTATGAGCTCACAGACGTGAACCGCCGGCAAGGCGGCGGCAGTGGTCGATGACGACCGAGGCGGCTGTGTTGCGCTTCCACTCTGCGTGGCGCCCGCAGCCGCTTCACTCGTGGCCGTGACCGTCGTGACTTCATCGTCGTCATCGCCGGCCGAGCATGCCGCGCCCAGGAGTGCGAACGACGTGACCGCAATTGAGATTCCTAAAATTCTGCCCGTGAACATCTCGACCACCTATGAGGACGAATTTCAGCAGATTGCGACGTAAAGTGCTCGTAAAGGCGCCTTCGCGCCACTCTACCCGGCGCGGCCTGCCCGGAGGCCGAGTTCGTGCAGCAGGTGCCGGTAATCCGGGAGCGTCGTGGCCGGGAGGCGATTCTCCTTGAGCTGCCGGGCGATGTCGGCGCGGTACGGGTTGTAGCCGCGCTTTTCGAGGATCGCGAGTTCCTGGCCAGCGATCGCGAAGTACTCCTGCAGGCCGCGCTGCGTGTACCCCATGCGCGACTGCGTCTTCGCCCGGTTCGCTTCTGCGTCTGCGACGGCGCCGCCGCCAAGCGTCGCAATGAAGTCGTCGAACTGGTCGTCGCTCATCGAAGTTGCTGCCTCACCAAGCTGCGTCCGGAAGCGGGCTACGCGCGAGGCCGGGTCGTTCCCCTTGGCCGCCGCGCCCGAAGAGCTGCTCAGCCCGGCTTCGTAGCCGAGGGCCATCTCGCTGAAATAGCGGATGCGCTCGATAGCGCTGTTCAAGCGGGCAACGTGCGAGACATATGCGTCGTAAGGCGACGCGAGCTTCCAGATCACTGCAGAGACGGCCATGTTATATCAACCTCGGAAAAGTATCCGAAACAATCGTACACCCTGCGGCCGAATGCTGATATCAATTCGAGGTATTAAAAGTCGAGCAATCGTTACGGATCGTTGCCCCGCAGCAGGTCTTCCACGTCCCGCAGGACATCATCGACTGAGGGGAGCTCCCCATCGCTCGCTGGCGCCGGTTCGTCCGGTTCGCCGTAGTTCTGTTCCAACGTGCGCACGTAGCCGGCTATCTGGTCGTCCCCGCGGGAGGCTTCTTCCACCCGGGTCATGAACTTGACCACTTCTTCGTCGAGGTCGCCAACCGGCGCCGCGAGGCCGGTCATCGGCTCGAGCGCGCGCAACAGGGCCAGCGTCGCCGGGGGATTCTCTTCGACATTCAGGTAGTGCGGGACGCTGGCGGCGAGGCTGATGAGCGGCACGCCACGGCGGCGCAGCGAATCGTGCAGCACGCCGACCACGCCCGTCGGGCCCTGGTATTGCGAACGGCCGAGGCCGTACTTGACCGCGAGACCCGTGTCCGCCGAGCTGCCACTGACCGGGATGGGCCGCGTGTGTGGCGTCGCGGCCGGGCGCGCAACCAGCGTGCAGACCAGCGCCGGCGAGGTCGCGGCGATGGCGTCGGCCATCTGTTCCGAAAACGTCCGCCAGCGGAGGTTCGGCTCCACGCCGATTACGATCACCAGGTCGTGCTCGTGGACGGGGATGCGCGCGAAGAACGCCTCGTTCGTCGGCCAGTTAATGGTGCGCTCGCCAGAAGCGTCGAGCTTGACCTGCGGACGCGTGTCGGTGAAGACGTAGTACTCCTCGGGGTCCACCTCAAGGAAGCGCTGCGCCTCATAGGCATCGACCATCCGCTTGGCGGCGTCGGTTGTGACGGTGCCGGTGTCGCTCCAGCCGGTGAATGCCACGACGACAATGGGAGAACGAAGCCCCTGGGGCTCTTGAATCGAGAAGCCTTGCATTGCGCCCTATGATACCGCACCCACGAATGCGGGCGAGCCAGCCGCCTGAGCGTCACCTGGATTACGTTTCCCAGTAGCCCTTCGCGGCCCCGCGACGCTGCAATTCGGCCCGAAAATCGAGCATCGCCGTGTAGGTCGTGACCACGAACCAGTCAGTCTCCGGCCGCGCGGCGATGCCCTCGAGGATGGCGGCAGGCCAGCTGCTCACGGCGATCGGTTCCGGCCAGCCCGCGTATGCGAGGCGAAGAGCCATGTCCGCCGAGCGCGTCCCGCCCGCGTACACCGCCGCCACGCGGTCCGCGATGAGTTCGAAGTCGACGTCCCAGGTCCAGCTCACATCCTGGCCGTCGGCGAAGCGGTCGTTCAGGAGCACGGCCATATTGAGGCCCGGTTCGAGCACGGCGAGCAGGCGCAGGATCTCGTTCGCTCCCGCCGGGTTCTTGCAGAGCAGCAGGCGCAGCGTCTTGCCTTCGTACTGCACGACTTCCTGGCGCCCGAAGGCCGGGACCACGGCCGAGAGCCCGGCCCGGATCGCGTCGTCGGCGATACCCATCACCCGCGCCGCGAGAATCGCCGCGAGCGCGTTGTAGACGTTGTAGAGCCCGGTCAGGGGTATCGAGACCTCGCCGAGGGCCGTCTCGTGGAATTGCGCGCCATCGAGCCGGAGCCGCACGTCCGAAGCCTCGGAGACCGGCTGCTGGCGAACCCGTTCGCAGCCGTTACAGCGCCAGAACCCGACGTGGGCGAAGTAGCGCCGCTCGTAGACATAGGTGCCGCCGCAGGAGCCGCACCAGCGCGCGTCCTGGGCGCCAGCGAGGCTTGCCATCGCCGGGTCGTTCAGGCCGAACCAGTGGACCGGTCCGCTCCAGCCGTCCGCCAGGCTCGCGACACTCGGGTCGTCAGCGTTGAGCACGAGCGCGGCATCACGTGGTGCGCTGGCGAGCGCCTCCCGCCAGAGCGCCGCCACCGTATCGACTTCGCCATAGCGGTCGAGCTGGTCGCGGAAGAGGTTCGTGAAGACGAGGACCGATGGCTGGAGCGCGCGCGTCGCGGCGGGCATCGTCGCTTCGTCCGTTTCGAAAAGGCCGATCATGCTCCGCCCGCCGCTGATGCTCCCGAGGGCCGAGCTGCGCGCCGTGAGAGTGCTCGCGAACCCGCGCATCATGTTCGAACCCTCGCGGTTGTGGAGGGTCGGCTGGTTCGCCGCTTCGAAGATGGCCGCGAGCATCCGGCAGGTCGTCGTCTTGCCGTTGGTGCCCGTGACGAAGACGCGGCGGCCGAGCAGGCGGCCGAGATGCTGCACCACCTGCGGGTCGATTCGTTCGGCGACCAGCCCGGGGAGCGCGGTGCCGCCGCCCTTGCTGAGCAGCCGTGATGCGATGCCCGCACCTTTCGCCGCTGCCACCGCGCCAGCCGTTCGAATGTTCATGCTCGAAGGTTCGCGCCATCCGCCACTGCGGTCACGTCAGGAGGCCCGATTTCTGGAGGACCCGCAGAATTCGCTCGCGCGCAATCACGCCGAGCACGCGTCCTTCGGAGACAACCGGCAGATGCGACAGGTCCGATGTCTCCATTTCGACAAGGATCTCGTTCGCGAGCCCGTCCGGCGAAACAGCCGTCAGGCGGCGACTCGGGAGCATCGCCTGGCGCGCCGTCGTGGTGTGCCACTGCGGCTCCGGCACGGCGCGCATCTGGTAGCCCGAAAGGATGCCGGCGAGCACGCCTTCGTCCTCGACGAAGTAGGTCAGGTTCGGGTTGATGTCGATGGCGCCGCGCGCGAGGGAGGCGATGCTTGTGCCGCCTTCGACCACGGGCGGGTCGGCCATCATCAGGTCGCGCGCGCGGTACTTTGTGAGCGTTTCGACGAGCTTGTTCTGCATCAGCCCCTGGCGCGCCATATTTTCGAGATAGAAGCCGATGAAGATGAACCAGACCGCATCGAAGGTGCCGTTAATCACCCTCATGTCGACGCCGGAGAGGCTGAGCATGCCCGCCGCGATGACCGCCCAGGCGATCGTTCGCCCGGTCCACCCGGCGATGCGCGTCGCGAGGTAGTAGTTCTTGGTCACCATCCAGGCGAGCGCCCGGAAGACGCGCCCGCCATCCATCGGGAACGCGGGGATGAAATTGAACACGCCGAGGACGATGTTGATGAAGCCGACCCACATGAAGACGGCGCCCACGCGCGAGTCGGTGGTCATATCGAAGACCCACCACGAGCCCAGGAAGACCGCGCCGATTGCGAGGCTGGTGAGCGGCCCGGCAGCAGCCATGAGCAGTTCGCCGAAGGGCTTCGTCGCTTCGCGCGTAATCTGGGCGACGCCGCCGAAGAGGAAGAGCGTGATGCTTTTCACGGGGATCTTGTAGAGCTTCGCCACGACGCTGTGCGCGAGTTCGTGCAGCAGGATCGAAGCGAAGAAAATCATCGAGGTGATGCCCGCCAGTGCGATATGGATGCGCTGGGTGTCGTCCGGGAGCAGCGTCGGGAACACCTGGTTCGCGAGCGCATAGGTGACGAATGCGAAAATCAGAAACCAGCTGGCATCGACGTAAATCGGGATCCCCAGGATCCGGGCAACCTGAAATCGTGGCATGCCTCCAGTCTACGCGGTTCGGCAGCGCTCCAGCGTTCGACATGGTAAAGATTATTCGGCAGCCGGGCGGCTATTTCCCGCCGGCCAACCGCGCGTCCGTGGCCATCACGGCTGGCCCGCGCAGCTTGTCCTGGATGCTGAGATACCAGACCACCGTCAGGCCGGTCACGACGAGCACGAGCGCGCCCATGAGGAAGAGCGTTTCCCGTTCGCCCACGCGGTCCGCCATGATCCCGAAGGGCAGCCCCATGAGGCCGTTAAAGCCCCAGGCGAGCATCGTCAGCGCCATCACGCGGCCAAAATAGGCGGCATCGGCGACCTGCATCACGAGCGAGTTGTTCAGCATCTGGAAGGCGCCCGTGCCCGCGCCGAGAATCAGCATGATGAGCATCGCGGCGGCGTAATTCGGCGTCATCCCGAGCATGATCAGCGACACGCCGAGGGCGAGGGCGCCCATGAACATCATCTTCCAGGCGTGGGGCGAACCCGCCTTGCTCGCCATCACCAGGGTCACGAAGAGGCCGGAGAAGGCGCTGCTGCTCATCAGCCAGCCCACTTCCTTGGGGTCGTGGCCGAGTTCGTTTTCGAGCAAACCGGGCAGCAACACCTGCCACGAGTAGCCGGCGATAACGACGCCGATGAACGACACGACCAGCAGCTGCAGCGCCGGGCGCTCGCGAACGTGGGTAATCCCAAGCTTCATATCGCCGAGCACGGAGGAGCCCTTCTTGGCGGTGCTCTGGGTCGGCGGAAGGGTTGCGAGCGTGGCGACCACGAAGACGATTAGCCCGGCCATGAAGAGGTAGGTCCCGCCGCTGCCAATGAATCCGATTGCGACCAGAATGCCCGCGATCATCGGCCCGATGATGCGCGTCCCGGTCATCGCCACCTGCTGCAGGGCGATGCCGTTGGCCATCGACTCCGGCGGCAGCAATTCGCCGATCCAGGCCTGCCGGGCGGGCGCGATAAACGAAAAAACCACGCCCATGACGAACGTCGAGAGCACAAGCAGGAGGATGGTGATCTGATCGGTGAGCACGAGAATGCCGGTGATCGCGAACGAGATGCCGATCGCCGTCTGGCCGATGAGCAGCAGGCGCCGCTTCGAAACCCGGTCCGCGATGACGCCGCCAAACGGCGAAATCAGCAGCTGCGAGACGCCCATGCCGAGCCCGACCACGCCGACCGCTGCGTTCTTGCCCGTCAGGTCGAAGGCGACGACCGCCTGCACGACCCACTGCATCATGAACGCAAGGAACGCCAGCGACGTGCCAATCCAGAGGGTGCGATAGTGGGGATATTGCAGCGAAGCGAAGGTGGTGGAGAACCAACCGGAAACCATTCGTTCTAGCCTAACGGAAGATGGCCGGCTTTGCGATTGCAGCTATTAACAGGTTCATGCGAGGCAATGCGTCCCTGGCGGGAACCGAGTCGCCGCGAATATCCGCTGGAAATCGCGACCACTGCGGCTTACATTTGCGAGCAATGAAGATCATGGTCCTCGGTAGCAGCGAACTCCACGGCGGCGGTCAACTCGCGCCCGCGCAGATCTGGACAGCGCTGATCGTCGCCCCTTTGAGCGAGGCCCTCGGCGAGCCGGCAGAGATCTTCGCTCGCACCATTTGGCCCACGGATGACCTCCCCGCGAAGGTCGCGAAGTGGTGTGCGCGCGAAAACCCGGATGTCGTAGTGATCGACGTGAATGGCTACTGGTTCATGTACGAATCCGTGCCGATGCGCGTGAATCGCTGGCTGGGCAAAGCCGGAAAGCCCGTCGTCGCCGGCGGTGCCTGGGCTGGCCGTACGCCCTGGATTTCCTACAACCCGGTCGCTCGCTCGGTCCGCCGCTGGGCCCAATCGACCGTTGGCGGCGATACCCACTTCTCGACCCAGCACGTCATCGACATCACCCGCCAGTGCGTGCGCGTCGTGCTCCAGGGCGAGGATCGCGTGGTCCAGGTACGCGTTTCGAAGCGCGGCAACTCGTACAATTATGGCCGCCGCGGCGATGTCCGTCGGGATGCGCGCAAGATGGCGGTGCACAACGGACTCTCAGGCTTCTGCCGCGACCTCCACGTGGACTATGTTGGGCCAGGAAGCGACGAACCGCCCTCCGGCGCAACTCGCCAGGGCGATGGCCTGCACTCCGACGCCGCAGGCCAGGAGATCCAGGCAAAGCGCTGGATGAAGCGCCTTTTGCCTCTTTGCCGCGCCTCCCAGGAAGCTGCGGGAGTTCGCACCTAGCGAGCGGTTCCGAGCCGATATGTTGCCGCTCGACACTCAGCGCTGCGTCTAGGAATCTCTACGGAATGAAGCTGCTGCTCCTCGCCACCAGTGCTGCGGTCCCGCGCAAGGGCGTCGCCGAGCAGGACCTCGCCCACAACCAGGAAGGCGCCACCCACGACCCGGGCGTTGGAGCGATCGAGCGCATCGTCAAGGTTGCCTGGCCGAACGAGCGCCTGCCGGACCGCGTGGAAGGGTGGATCAACGAGTTCGAACCGGATGTCGTCCTTCTCGTCGTCAACGAGTACTGGTTCAACTTCCGCTCCGCCCCGGCGAGTGTTCATCGCCGCTTCGGGCCGCTGGGAAGACCGGCTGCCGCCGCCGCTACCTGGGCAGGCCGCCATCCGAGCATCGCCTACAGCCGCGCCTTTCAGCGGGTGCGAAGACTCACCTCGGACAAAGTCGGCGGAGACGCACACTTCGAACCGGACCAGGTTATCGCCTCCTGCATTGACGTCCTCCGCCGGATAGCGCGCGCCGAAGGGCCGGTGCCGCTCGTCATCGGTCCAAACGGCGCTATCGACAATGCGCTCCCGCCGGCATTCCGGGCCGAAGGAATCAACCGCCGGGTGCGCGTCGATACCGAGCTTCAGGCCTACTGCGCTGCGAACCACGTCGAATACTGGGGCATCGCCAGCGAAGTCGGGAAGAACTGGCCCGGCAACCAGCGCTCGACCGTCCCCGATGGCATCCACCACGACGCGGCCGGTTCGAAGTTGATTTTTGACTACCTCCGTCCGCACCTAATGCTCTTCTTTATGCGGGTGATGCAGGAACAGCAGATCGCTGCTCACGAGCGGCTGGCAGCGCCACACCAGGCGGCGACCTTTTGAGCGACGCTGCCGGGATGAAGCTCCTGATGCTCGTGAACAGCTCCTTCCTGCCACGCAAGGGCATCAAGGAGAGCGAACTGCCCCAGAACCGCCAGGAGGAAGTGCGCGAATCGGGCATTGGCGAACTTGAGCGGATCGTCAAGATCGCCTGGCCGACGCCGAAGCTGCCAGGGCTCGTCGAATCCTGGATCGAAGAATCGCAGCCGGACGCGGTGGTCTTCATGATCAACGAATTCTGGTTCAACTACCGCT
This sequence comes from Tepidiformales bacterium, assembly GCA_038256595.1. Classification (GTDB taxonomy): domain Bacteria; phylum Chloroflexota; class Dehalococcoidia; order Tepidiformales; family Tepidiformaceae; genus JBBSKE01. Next base: position 19,626 of record JBBSKE010000002.1, read on the forward strand.
CGGTCCCGGAACTGGTCTCGCGCAAGTTCGGCCCGTTGGGCAAGCCCATCAGCCGCGTTGGGAGCTGGGCCGGCCGCAACCCGAGGCTGGCCTACAGCCGGGCCTTCCAGCGCGCCCGCCAGTTCACCGAAGAGAAGGTCGGCGCCGACGCGCACTTCGAACCGGACGAGGTCATCGCGGTCTCGCTCGATGTCCTGCGGCGAATCATGCGTGCCGAGGGGCCGGTGCCGCTGGTCATGGGTCCGATGGGCGGCTCCGATGGCCAGATGCCACCGAGGCTGCGCGCGGAGACCGAACAGCGACGGGTGAGGGTGCACCACGCGCTGAAGCAGTTCTGCGAAGCGCATCACATCGAGTACTGGGGACTCGATAGCCAGGTCGCGAAGGCCCGCCCCACAGGCGTCTCGAAGCTGGCCGATGGAATCCACCTGGACTCGGCGGGAATGCGGACCTCGCTCGACTACTGGGCGCCGCTCGTCGTCAACTTTCTCAAGAAGGTGAAGGACGACGCCGAACAGCGACGTTGATGACCGCGGGCGGCAACTCCCCTGCCACGAATCTCCGGTTGCAGAGTTCGGTCTGGCGAACGGCCGCCCTCGCATATAGGATTCAGCGGTGGAAATGACAGAGTTCGCAGCAGACGAGCAGCGGTCACCGCCGGCGCAGCCGGCACAACTCTCCGGTACACTGGCACCATGAAGATGCTCAGCCTCGGCAACAGCATCTATCTGCCGCAGCAGGGTCTTCCCAGGGCCGCCCTGCCCCAGAATCGGCCCGAGCCGGAGCGCGATGCTGCCCTCGGCGGACCGTTGGAGCGCGTGATCAAGGTCGCCTGGCCGACCGACCAGCTCCCGGACCTCGTCGACCGCTGGCTCGCCGAATCCGAACCAGACGTCGTCTTCTTCATGATCAACGAGTTCTGGTTTAACTATCGCTCAGTCCCGGCGCTCGTCTCGCGCAAGTTCGGCCCGTTCGGACGGCTGGCTTCGGCCGCCGGCTACCGTGCTGGCCGGAATAAGCGCCTCTCGAACAGCAGGCTCTTTCAAAAGTCCCGGCGCTTCACCGAAGACCGACTCGGCGGCGATGCCCACTTCGAGCCAGACGCGGTCAGTGCCGTCTGCATCGAGTCCCTCAGCCGAATCCTGCGGGCAGAAGGCCCGGTGCCGCTCGTCCTCGGCCCAATCGGCATCCTCGATGGGATGATTACGCCCGCATTCCGGGCCGAAGGCGTTCGCCGTCGCGAGCGAGTCGATGCCGCGCTCCAGGCGTTCTGCACAGCGAATCACGTCGAATACTGGGGCATCAACAGCGCCGTGAATGCCGGCAGGCCGCGAAACGTCTCCACCCTGGCCGACGCGATCCACTTCGACGCAGCGGGCATGGAGGCCACGATGCGCTATATCGCGCCGCTTATTACCGAGTTTCTCGTGAAGGTGCAGGCGGGCGCCCGCGCGGAATCTCAGCGGCCGTTGTAGACGCGGTCGACCAGTTCGAACACTCAAGGTGGACTCGGCCCGCCATGTGGAAGGCGACGCAAGAAAGTGCTGGCGGAGCCGCAGCAACCACGCTAGGATTCCGCCCATGACACAGGAAGATTCGCCAACGCCACCAGCCGCCAGCGCACACGCCGCCGAGCCCCCGATCGCGTTCCGCCTCCTCAGCCTCGGAAACAGCGCCTATCTCAAGCGCGACGGGGTTCCGGAAAGCGACATGCCGAATCTTCGGCCGGAGCCTGAACGCGAGGCAGCCCTCGGTGGGCGCATCGAGCGATTCGACAAGATCGCTTGGCCGACAGAGAAGCTGCCCAGCATGGCCGAGCGCTGGATCCGGGAGACAGAACCGGACGCCGTCACCTTCCTCATCAACGAATACTGGTTCAACTACCGGTCAGTCCCGGCACTCATCTCGCGCAAATACGGCAAGCCCGGCAAGCTGGTCGCGTATGCCGGTGGCTGGGCCGGCCGCAAACCCAGTTTCGCAAACAGTGGGATCTTCCAGAAGGCGCGGCGCTTTACGGAGAACCGAATCGGAGGGGATGCGTTTTTCGAACCCGACCACGTCATCGCCATCTCGAAGGACACGATCCGGGCGATAATCCGCTCCGAAGGGCCCGTCCCGCTCGTGATGGGGCCGATGGGTCTCCTCGTGCCAGCCGTCGCGGGGCCATTCCGCAAAGAAGCGCTGCGCCGGATCGCGGCGGTTGATGGCGCGCTCCAGCAGTTCTGCGAGACCAACCACGTGGAGTACTGGAGCATCGCCGGCACGCTCGCGAAAGAGGTACCGGACGATATCACTCGCCTCGAAGATGGTGTTCACTTCGACGGTGCGGGGATGCGGCTGGTCCTCGAATATATCGCACCTCGCCTGACCGACTTCTATGTCCGGGCGAAGCAGCAGCGTCACGCGGATTGGGCGCCACCACCCGTAGGCGCGGCAAACTAGCCCAACCCTAGCGGCCGTTGTAGACGCGGTCGACCAGTTCGAAGAGCTCCGGGTCGTACTTTTCAAGCCAGTCGCGGTTCTGATTGCCGCGCGGCCCCGTGCCGATGAAGTAGGCCTGCGTCGCCTCGGCGAAGTACTCGTTCGGATTCGTCGAAGCGTACATGTCGTCGTACTTTCCGGCGTCGAGCGCGGTCTGGTAGAGGTACTTCACGTCCAGGTAGTCTTGCGGGTCCAGCGACCAGCCTTGCACGAGATGGCCGAGTTCGTGATAAAGGATGTTCGACCCGCCGCAGGGGCCGCGCCGGTCGTTCAGCAGGTCCCACTCGTTGACCGTGACCACCGGGTAGTCCGCGCGGTCGGCGATGCCACAGGCGTGCTCGATGATGCTCGCCGAGCGCTCTTCCGAGAGGCAGCTGAACTCCGGAAGGTCGAGGATGCCCTCGTCGCCATCGGTGATAATGACGTACGCGCCTTCGCTGACGAGCAGGTCCTCGAGGTCGTTGTTCGCGAAAAGATCCTCGATCGTGTCCTTCGCGGCGTCGAGTGCATCGGGGTCCACGCCCCTGCTGGCGACGATGCTGATGCCGTTCGCCTCCGCCTGCCGGGTGTAGTGGTCTGAAAATACTCGCGGGCCGTTCGGGTCCGGCCGGCTGATGACGCCCTGGCAGACGTTCCCCGGGGTCACTGCAGGAGTCGGCAACGAAGCGAGTGGCGTCTCCTCGTCGCGCGCGCTCGAGCGGGCCGGTTCGCTGCTGGAGCCGTTACTCGAGGAGACAACCAGGGCGACGAAAATCCCGGACGTCGCCAGGATCAGGGCAGCTATCGGGAGGAGGAGGGGCCAACGCACCACGGGAGGATAATCGGCGGGACCAGAAGATATCGAAAGGAGCGCACCAGGCTATCCCGCGGGTTCGCCGTCTTCGCGCGCGCGCCGCACGGCAACCGCGAGCCAGGCGCTGCCCCCTGCCGCCGCAATCACCGCGAACACGATGAACGCGAGTTGCCGGCCAGATGGGCCGCCACCGTCGTCCGCGGAAGCGTCGTAGGCAAGCGCGGTCTCGGCCGTTTGCGCAAAGGCGTCTTCGCTCCCGACGCCTGGTGGCGCCGAATTGCGGGTATCCGGGTCCACTGCGGCGGCCGTCGGAATCGCGAGGATGTCGTTGCAGATCGGCTGCCCTCCAGCCGGGTTTGGCACGCAGGTACTCGATGGCGGCGGCGCGGAATTGTCGTTGCTGCCACTCGCCTGGGGGCTATTCTCAGGAACCGCCGGGGCTTCCGCTGCTGCAGTCGCCGCGCCTTGAGCGCCTCCGGCAGAATCTGCCAGGCTGCCGGAAGTTGTGGACATGATTTCGCCGGTCGCGTGCCCGTCCTTGTTCGCGGCCATGCTGGTCATGCCACCTGAGTCGTCACTGCTGCTCGAACCGCTAAACAGCGTCGAAGCGCCCACGAGCGTGAGCCCGAGCACGCCAATCCCGGCCGCCGCCTGTCCCACATAGAGGAGGAAGGGCGGCCGCTTCGGCGCCTGCACACGCTGCGGCGGGGAAATCGGAGCTGGGGCCGCAGCGCGAACCATTTCCGGCGTCAGGGCGAAGGAGCGCCGGGGCGCCTCTTCCGGCATCGCCTGGAGCAGCGCCTTCGTTTCGCGAAACGCTTCGAGGGTAGAGGAGAGGTCCGGCTGCGCAGAGATCTCCCGTTCTAGCTGCGCCCGCTCAGCCGGGGTAACTTCGCCATCGAGGTAGGCAGACACAGCGGCGCCCGGGGTGTTCGCCCCGACGTCCTCCGTGCTTCGCTTCGAAAATGGCCACCTCATGATTTTGTCACCTGTGTACCAAGACGCCGGGCGAGGCCCAGAAGTTCCCGGTCGGCCTCGATTGCCTGCCGCAATTTTTCCCGGCCGCGGTGAATCCGCGATTTTACGGTGCCCACGGATGCCCCCGTCATGGTCGCGACCTCGTCGTAGTGGTAGTCGTACAGGTCCACGAGGATGATCGCCTCGCGTTGCTCAAAAGTCAGGGTTAACAGCAACTGTTGAATCGTTTCGGCCTCTTCCTGGCGCAAAACAAAACTTTCTACTGCTTCTTTTGGGTCCGCGACCTCAACGTGGTGGTCCTCACTGTCGAACATGACATCGAGAGAGTCCGCGCGGTCCTTCCGGACACGCCTGCGGAGTTCATCTTTGCATTCGTTCGCGGCGATGCGCAGGAGCCAGCTCCGCACATTTCCGCCGGCGTAGGCGCGAACTCCCTTGTAGGCCGAAAGGAACGCTTCCTGTGCCGCATCCTCCGCCGGTTCCCGGCGGCCAAGGAGGCGATAACAGAGGTTATAGACGGCTTTCTCGTACCGCTCGACGAGCACGTTGAAGGCCGCAAGGTCCCCGTCACGGGATTGCGCCAACAGCCGCTCATCGGGCACCTCCGCGTCCATGTGGGCGAGGGTAGGTCACTCACTCGTAAAAGGCGACTGTCGCAGCAGCCGCACAGCACGAGATGGAAGGCAGGAAAGACTATGGCCACGCCCGAAGACAACCAGGGTTCCCTGGACGCCGAGCCGGTCGATCAGTCCGATCCCGACCAGTCCTGGTATTTCGATGTACCAGATGGAGCCTGGGAACGGCAGGAACAGAAGAATCGCGACCTCCGCGATATGGTTCGCAGCAACCTCAGCGATAAGTCCAGCCGCCCGAAGGCCTTCTCCGGCCCCGGCGGCAGCGAATCGCTCAAAGAACAGAAAGGCGCGTCCAGGGACGGCGGCAAGCGCGGAATGCTCCGCCGCGGCCCCGCCCCTGCTCCCGCTGCCGATGGCACCGAAGCCCATCGCAAGAACGGCGGCGGCCCCTTCGACGAATTCATCGAAGGCACCGAATCGGGACTCGATGCGCCAAACGTCGAGCGCGAGCAGGGTTCGTCAGGTCCCTTGCCGCTTCGCCTCCGTCGCAGCGCCGGCGCTCCTGATGCGATCGATAGCGAAACGGCGGCGCCCGCTGGCGATGCCCCGGTAAGCCGCTGGGATTCGATGTTCGGCGGCCCCGCCGACATGAGCATCGTCGATTCCATGAAGGCCTGGACCACGGACGATGTCGCGCCGCGCAAGCAGCGCACGCTCTCCCTGCGAACAGACCCGAAGGCCGCCGAGGCGCTCAACGATCCTGCCCGCCAATCCGAAGACGATGGCGAAGACGACTTCGAGCCGGATGCCCCCGCTGGCTCTGTCGCACCCGAAGCCGCAGTCAGCGACTTCCTGGCACGCATCCGCAACCGCTCCGGGGCCGCCCCGAAGGAAGCGCCGGACACCTTCGACATCCCTGAGCCCGAGCCAGACCTGACGGCGACCTTCGAAGCCTTTGCGGTCGAAGCGCCGCTCGCCTTCCCGGCTCAATCGGCACCCCAGGACTTCGATGCTTACGCGAGCGGCGATTTCGGCAGCGATGAAGAATCCGATGCAGATGCGCCGATTTCGAACCCGGCCGACATCATCGGCGGGATGCGCGCCTGGGCTACCGGTTCGGCCGGCGCGAAGTATCGCCGGGACACGCCCCAGGAGCCAACGAAGGTCCTCGAATTCCCGGTCCCGCCGGCCGTCCGTGAGCCCCTGGCCTTCGAACAACCGCCCGCCCGCACACAACACGCCGCCGAACCTGCGAAGGACGCCCCTGCCGCCTTCTTCGCGGAGCCAGAAGCCGATGCACCGGTCGAATCAGCTGGCGACGACATCGTCGGCGGCCTGCGTGCCTGGGCGATGAAGGCGAAGGGTGACGACACCACCCCCCGCGAGTCACGCGCTCCCCGCCTGCCACTCGAATCCCTTCTGGTCAGCGAGACCCTCGACTGGGATGCCCTCGCGGAGGTGCCTGCCGCTCCCGCCGAGCCGGACGACACGTTCCTCACGAGCCCGCTCGCTGACGCCTTCCATCTCCCTGAAACGGCCCCCCTTGCCTTCCCGGCAATCGAAGCCACTCGTGACGAAGCAGAAGCAGATGCGGAATCGGCGGGCGACGACATCGTCGGTGGCCTGCGCGCCTGGGCGATGAAAGCGAAGGGTGGCGACCCTCGCAGCGAGTCACGCGCTCCACGTCTGCCGCTCGAGCCGCTGCCGGACAGCGAGACCCTCGACTGGGATGCCCTCGCGGAGGTGCCAGCCGCCCCCGGCGAGCCAGATGACAGGTTCCTCGAAGCTCCCGTCACGGACGTCTTCGATCTCCCTGAAACGGCTCCATCGGCCTTCCCGGCAATCGTAGCCAGTCACGACGAACCAGACGCGCCGGACGGACCAGCCGGTGACGACATCGTCGGCGGCATGCGCGCCTGGGCGATGAAAACGAAGGGCGGCGACACCCCCCGCAGCGAACCACGCGCCCCGCGCCTGCCGCTCGAACCCTTGCCGGTCGCCGAGACCCTCGACTGGGATGCGCTGGCTGTCGTCCCGGACGCCCCCGCAGAGTCCGCGCTCGCTATCGAGGATCTCCCGGGCGTCGACCCCTACGCATTACAACCGGTGACCCCGGCCTTCGGCGCGAACGCGGCCGAATACGCAGCCAATCCTTTCGGCCTCGATGATGTGCCCGACGAAGAGAGCGAATGGGAGAAGCCACCGCCCGTCGCGGTCAAAGCGCCCACACCCGTGGACCGTAGCGACCCGTACGGCCTCGATAGCGCTGCCACTCCGCCCGCCGCCGACGAGCCGCTCACTCTCTGGGATGGCGCCATAGACGATATCGACGCGGTCGACCGGGAACTGGGCGGCAAGCCACCAAGGGCCGACGGAAAGAAGAAGCCCGGCCTCCTGGGCAAGCTCTTCGGCCGCAAGAAGTCCCAGCCGGAGCAGCCTGTTGCCGATTTGGATGGTGGCGACTGGCTCATGCCCGACGATTCGGGCCGGATCGATGCGCCGAAGACGACTGCCCTCGGCGAATTCGCCAGCGACGAGCCAGGATGGCTCCTCGCCGACGACCGTGCCGCGTTCACTCCCGAACGGCAGGCGCTCGCCGAAATCTGGCAAACCCAGACGCGCGACTCCCTCATTGGACCCGCGCCCTCGCGGCCGGAGTCGTTCGAATCGTTCATGAACATCGAGCCGCCGCTCCCTGTGGCGCCGGCTGCGTCGTTGTCGCCCGTCGAGCCGGTTCCCGCCCCGGCGCTGACCAGCGAACCCGCCGAATGGGGCTGGGACACGCTCCCAGCCTACGAACCCGAACCCGTGGCAGACGCAGTCGCCGAGGTCCCGCTGGCGCTCGCCGAAACCCTGCCAGGTGCCGGCGAAGAGCCGGACCAGCCGTTCTCCTGGGACGCCCTGGTGAAAATCAGCCAGTCCGAAGGTCACGAGGCACCGTCCGAGGCACCGTTCACGGCCCTCGAAACCCCGGCCGAACCAGCGCTGAGCTGGGAGCCGGCAGGGTTCGAAGAAACCACGTCCCCGGTCGACCTGGCAGAGCCCGAGTCGGTCATCGCCGCCGAAACCGGGAATGCCGCTCCTGGTGGCTTCAACTGGACGCGGTTTTTCAAGTCCGAAGACGTCGCCGAGGAGCCGGTCGCAGAAGTGACCGAATTCGTGGCCGAGGAGCCGGTCGCAGAAGTGGCCGAATTCGTTGCCGAGGAGCCCGTTGCAGAAGTGACCGAACTCGTCGCCGATGAATCCGTCGCAGAAGTGACCGAATTCGTCGCCGCAGAGCCGGTCGCGGAACCGCCCGAACTCGACGGCTGGGAACCACTCAACGAGGCGTTCGAACTCGTCGCCAAAGAGCCGGTTGCAGTCCTGCCCGAATTCGTCGCGGAGGAGCCGATCGCCGCCGCGATCGACCTCGACGGCTGGGTACCGTTCAACGAGACGTTCGAACTCGTCGCCGAAGAGCCGGTTGGAAACTTGCCCGAACTCGTCGCAGAAGAGCCGGTCGCCACGGTTTCCGACCTCGCCGGCTGGGTACCGTTCAACGAGACGCTCGAACTCGTCGCAGAAGAGCCGGTCGCGGACTTGCCCGAATACGTCGTAGAAGAGCCGGTCGCGGATTTGCCCGAATACGTCGCCGAGGAACCGGTCGCGGAAGTGGCCGAACCCGTCATCGACGAGCCAGTCGCCACAACGGCTGATCACGACGGCTGGGCGTCATTCGACGAGACGTTCGAATTCGCCCCTGCAGAGCCGGTCACCCAGGTGGCCGAACTCGTCGCCGAAGAACCGGCCGCCGAAGCCATCGACCTCGACAGTTGGGCATCATTCGACGAAACCTTCGAATTCGCCCCAGCAGAGCCGGTCTCAGAAGTGGCCGAATCGGTCGCCGATACTGTCCCGGCCGACGGCTTCAACACCGAAATGGATCTGGCCGCCCTCCTCGACCTGCCCGCCCTCGATATGGACGGCCATACTGCCGGCGAGCCCCCTGTGTCCGCCGCGCGAACCGAATCCGTCGCAGATGTTGAGGACTGGTGGGCAACCCTCGAAACCCCTGCCGAGCCCTCTCCCGTTGCTGCGATTCCTGTCGATGCTCTAGATGAGGACGCACTGGGCTGGCTGTTCGAACCGGAGAAAGATTCGGAGAATGCAGCATCGTCCGGCCTGCCCCATCATGGAGATCTAGTGATGGCCGACGAAAATCGCATCTTGGGCACCGAGGACGAACAGGAAGAGGCAACTCCTCCTGCAGTTGCCCCTGCGAAGCCGTCGCTCTTCGTCTCCTCCGGCCCCTTCGACGAAGACGGCTGGGACCCCGAGCCCACGCCGGTCGTGAAGCCCGCGGTCCCTGCCTTCCAGGCCGCCCGCCCGGCCATCCTCTTCGATTCCTTCGTAACGACCCCGGAGCCAGTTCACGAAGAACCTGCCGCGACGGTCCCCGCGATCGAGCCTGCCGCTGCCAGCGTCAGCGACGATTGGGAGCCCGAATTCGACTTCTCCTTCGAACCCGAGGAATCTGTGGCCCCGGCCCCGGCGCCCGGTTTCGATGCTGAACCGCTGGTCTTCGATGTCCTCGGCGGCACCGCCCACTGGGACGATGTCCTCGGCGCGGCCGATACGCCGGCACCCATCGCACCAGTAGCGTCCGCCAGCGACTATGATCCGCTCGACCCGGAACCCGGTTCGATCGAAGAAGGCTGGAGCGAAATTGCCCTTGCGGCAAGCGCCTACGAACGGGCTGGCCAGGATGCCGCTGGCGGTGGTCTGCCGCCGGTGCGCATGAACCGCGCGACCTTCGGCGGCTACACCCCACCCGTCGCCGCAGCCGATGCAGCCGGCATCGACCCGCTGACTGGCCTTACCGCTCAGCCCGATGTTGACGACGCTGGCTGGCGCGCCTGGGACGCCGATTCCGCCCCGGAACCGGCCGTTTCCAGCGTCGAACCGGAAGACCCCTCCGACGAATGGGACTCCCTCGGCAATGAGCACGACGTCGTGCTCCGTGCCTTCGAAGCCCATGCTCGCCAGGCGGTCCCCGAAGTTCCCGTCGCTACGCCCGAACCGGCGGAGCTTTTCAAATATGCCAGTTCCGAAGAAGACGACTTCGATGGCCTCCTCGGCGAGGATGCCGACGAGCTCGTCAGCGAAGCCGGCGACCTCGCCATCGATGAGGGTTCCGGCCTCTCTAAGGTCCAGGGTTGGGCGCCACAACGCGCAATCCTCACCGACGACGACGACGTGCCCGCCTGGGCCGACCGTAGCCCCGTCTCCGAAGGCCGCAGTAACTGGAATCCGGCGATTGCCCGCGCTGAAGACCTCGCTCCACCCTGGGCGACTCCAGCTTCCAACCTCGACGCCGCAGAAGACCCGACGGCCGGCCGCCGCAAGGCACGCTCGCTCGTCCGCGAACTGGTGGAAACCGGCCTCCTCGCCCTGCTCGTCTTCCTCTCCGTGCGCGCCAGTTTCCAGAACTTCAAAGTCGATGGCAGCTCCATGTTCCCCACGCTCGAAAACGGTGAGTTCCTCATCGTCAACAAGCTCGTCTACTCCGAGGTCAACCTCGAGAAGCTCAGCAAGTACGTCCCGTTCGTGGACCCCGGCGAAGACCCGACCCGGAATGTCTTCCACGGCCCGCAGCGGGGCGATGTCATCGTCCTCAAGCACCCCTCGCATCCCGAAACTGACCTCATCAAGCGGGTCATCGGGCTGCCGGGCGAGACCATCGAAATCAAGGATGGGCACGTCTATGTGAACGATGCCCTCCTTGAAGAGCCCTACATCGATTCGCCCTGGAACGATACGAAGCCGAAAGTTCGCCTCCCCGCGGGCGAATACTTTGTCATGGGCGACAATCGCGAGTTCAGCGCCGATAGCCGCAACCCGCAAATCGGCCTCATCCCCGAAGAGCTGATCATCGGCCGGACCATGCTGTCCTACTGGCCGAAGAGCAAGTTCGGCCTCGCTCCCAACGAAGCGGGCACCGTCCAGGCTGCCATCACGCCGATCGTTGCCGGCTCCACGGCGCCCCTCTTCGGTGGCCAGTCCGCCCTCTTCTTCGTCGAAGTGGTCGCCGGGCTCACCGTCACGCGCTTCGCCTTCCGCAAGGCCCTCGCCACCGTCCGAGCCTAGCCCAGGGCTCCCCAGATAGCGTTGCGGCCAACCGGCGTGGACCGGCCCAGCGACCCGCGCTACTCTCCCAGTTGTGACTACCAATCTGCAGGAAGAACTTGCCGCACGCGGCGGAATTCTGCGCGGGCATTTCCAGCTCGCCAGCGGCCGCCACGCAGACACGTACATCGAAAAGTTCCGCATCCTCCAGTGGCCCGATATCACCGGCCAGATGTGCCAGCTCATCGCGGACCACTTCGCCGGCCAGCCGAACCTCGTGGCCGGGCCCACCACCGGCGGCATCATCCTCGCCTACGAAACCGCCCGCCACCTCGGCCTCCGCAGCATTATCGCCGAGCGCAAGGACGACGATGCGCCCGGGCGCGAATTCGGCCGCGGCTTCGAAATCGGCCCCGGCGACAGAGTGCTCGTGGTCGATGACGTGCTCACCACCGGCGGCAGCGTCCGCGACGTCATCGACGCCGTCCGCGCCCGCGGCGCCGAAGTCATCGGCGTCGGCATGCTGGTCGACCGCTCCGGCGGCAAAGTCGACTTCGGCGTCCCCTTTTTCGCCTGCCTCTCGATCAACGTCGCCAGCTTCGCTCCCGAAGAATGCGGCCTCTGCAAAGAAGGCGTCCCCCTCAAGGTCACGTAGCGCGAACAACCGAACGAGCCCCGCGACGCCAGTCCGGGGTCGGGTGACTCGCCGCCCAGTTCCGCGCTCGCCTCGCACCAATCCGCTCGCCTGCCGGGCCGCTCCCCCGGCAGACTCCTACGGCAGTGGGATGAACTCCGCGTCCCCGAGGACCGTCAGCGCGACCCCGCCCGTCACCATCTCCGGCGCGAACGAACGCCCCCAGCCCACGATCGGCGCCTTATCGACATTCGTCGGCGAGGCCCGGTAGGCGATGTAGACCACGAACGGCGACGCATCGAACCCCAGCGCGAGGACGAAATCCTGGCATTCCGCGACCCCGACCACACAGCCCAGCGAGACCACCCGGTCCGGCTTGCCGTACTTGAGATAGGTCTTCGCCCCGTCGTATTCGCCGTAAACGTCTACCGCGACACCATCCGGCCCGATGTCGAGCCCGGCATATCCCGAAACCTGCTCGCCCGGCGGCAGCCCCACGCATGCCGGGTTGTCGAGCGGCACAATTCGCGGGGGGTCGTTGAGTTCGCTAAATCCTTCCGGCTCCTCGCCGCAGAACATGTAGAGCGAGGTCCCGTGGGGGGCCGACTTGCCCCACCCCTCGTTAGCGAACCAATGATCGACGTAGCCCATCGCCTCGCAGACCCAGACCTGGTAGCCACACGCCGACACGATCGGGATCGTCCCGGCGAAGGTCGGGTTGAGCCCCAGCGTGCCCGCTGCCAGCAGGGTGCTCAGGTAGGAATGCCGGTCCCAGGCCGCCTCCTCGACCGTCAGCGACATCGGCGTCGCCGGGTCGCAGCGCTCCAGGATCGGGTTCGGATCGAGCGACCGGTGCGAACGCTCGTCGAGCGAATTGCCACCCGCGGTCACCCGGATCGTGAACGAACTGCCCTGGTAAGCGCACCAGTTGCTCCAGGCCACGCGCACACCGGGAATCACGAGATTTCGGACGGTCTGATCCATGTCCACGAAGACGCTGGACGGGTTGCCCGGCATTTGTACCGTCTTGCCAGCGTCGTCCAGGACCGTCACGGTCAGGTCGCCCAGCAGGCGGCAGGGCTGCTCCGCGATGACGCCGAAGCCGCCAGTTCCGGGGCCGCCCGCCCAGAAGCCGTGGAAACCGGTCGGCCAGCTGTCGTCGCCCGCGCACGGGGCCGGGCGCAGCGCATTCGCCTCGGCGGTTTGCGTCGCCTCGATATCTGCGGGAGAAAGGTCATCGCCGCGGCTAACCATCGCCACGATAAGCACTGCGACCACCGCCATAAAGACGCTCGTCCCGCCCGCCAGCACCGACAGCGGCTTCGCCCCGAACGGCGCCAGGCCAATTGACCGCCGCA
>JBBSKE010000003.1:0-32310 GCA_038256595.1 Tepidiformales bacterium
AGGCCGACAGCACCGACCAGGCGATTGCCGAACTGGTCCGCCGCGCCGAGAACGGTGAGGAGATCATCGTTTCCACCGGTGGCCACAATGTCCGGCTTTTGCTCGTCAGGCAACCACCTGATCGCGAGACAAAGCAGAGAATCCTCGAAGAGTTCCAGGCCGCTGTAGCGAGAAAAGGACCATGGGACACAACTGCAGCACGAAGCCAGGACTTCCTCTACGACGAGGACGGTCTGCCGGGATGATTGTTGTGGATACGTCCGCACTCATTGCCATTGCGATACAAGAACCCACGGCTCTAGAGTGCATTGCGGCGCTAAAGTCGGAGGATGACGTGCTGATTTCTGCTGGCACGCTTGCCGAGGCGCTCATCGTGGCGAGCAGGAAGGGGGTTGCCAACGATCTTCTTTCGGCGATTCAAGGGCTGCAATTGCGTGTAGTTCCGGTCACGGCCGCTCTCGCTCTCGCCTCGGTAACGGGCTACGAGCGGTGGGGCAGAGGAGTCCATCCAGCGGCGTTAAATTTTGGAGACTGTTTCGCGTATTCACTCGCAAAGACCTACAACTGCCCGCTGCTGTTTATTGGAAATGACTTTTCGCAGACTGACGTTCGCAGCGTCCTCTAATCGCCGCGTCCTATCGCCGCTCCAGTTCGCGCAGGGCGTCGCTGGCGATCCAGCGGGCGGAGGGAGTGCCCCCGGGGCGGATGTCACCTTCGCGGCGGCTTCCGTTGGCTAAACAGAAACGTCGAGTCGCCGATGCGTATGTCGTCGCCATCGCGCAGAACTGCCGACCTGACAGCGGTCCCGCCGACGAATGTGCCGGACATCGTCCCACGGTCCTCGATGACGAATCCGCCGTCGGTCTTCGCGATTCTGGCGTGATTCGCCCAGGCGTCGTCACCGCCCACGACTATCCGGTTCTGCGGGGCGCTGCCAATCGTCGTTGGTCGCCGCTTGCCCATCCGGACACTCTTCCCGGTGGCTGAATTCGTGAGGAACGGCCCGTTCCGGCGACGACGAACGACCAGGAGCGACGTGAGCAAGAGGCCGAATATACCCAGGCCAATGCCCGCGCCGGCCGCAAGCCGCCACCAATCGCGCGCGTCGCCGGTCTCAATCTCTGCGGACGCGGGCAATTCACGAACGGAGACAATCGCGGTGAACGGCATGACCCTTTCGGGGACATCAACTCCTGTAACGCTGACCTGCCAGGTGCCCGGAGCAGGGACCTGGACAATGACCACGACATCGGTCTCAGTCTGAAGGACGCTCGCTTCCGGGTAATTCGAATCGACGACCTTGCCTGATGGGTCAGTCAGCGTGAGTTCCGCACGGCTCCCCGGCCAGGAGAGCGTCGCGAGCAGTTCGCCCGACCCGCGTCCGACGTCGATCGATGCGAGCTGCTTCGTCTCGCCCTGCCCGAGTTGCCCGGCCGAATCGAGGAGCACCGCACCCGTGGATTGATGGCGAGCGCGGAGGTATTCGGCACGGAGTTCGAATCCACCGGCGCTGGTGTCTGCGAAGGCGTACTGGCCGCAACCCGAGCCGTCAGCCAGTCCCTTCAGGAAGTCCGCGGCGACATCGCTGCCGAAGCCAACGGTGTAGATGCAGACCTTGTTGTCCTTGGCCGTGGCGAGAAGTGCGTCGTAGTCCGCCTGCCGGCGCCCAGACGTGTCCATTCCGTCGGTCATAAGGATAAGAATCTTCTTCGCATCGTCAGGAACGCCTGAAAACGACGATAAACCTTCCCTTAAACCCGCATAGATGTTCGTGGCACTGCTCGTAGTTAGTGCTGATATCTTCGGTTTCAAAGTAACGACTGACGATGTCAGGGCAGATACGACAACCGCATTTTCAGAGAATGCTGTGACACCAACAACGTTCGTTCCGCCTGCATTGTTCTCCTGCTGAACGAAGTCGAGCATGGAGTTCGCGGCGCTCTTCATCGAATTAAGCTTGCCCTCGTCGTTCATGGAGGGTGAAACATCTACGACCAGTGTGGTCGCCGTTCGCGCATAGCCGACGTCAGCGTCGTGCCCGCTGCATCCCTCTTCTTCGGTGAGGCGCCGGCAGTTCGTGGAGGGAAGCATGACCCCGTCGCCACCGATGGCTGCGAAGGCGGTGTCCTCATCTATGCGTTTTTTATCAGCCAGGTTCACCTCGTGGTCTCCGCCAAAACTGGAAGAAACCTCCGCGACGACTTCTGTGGGCGCTGTGGCTGAACACCCGACGGCCCTGGCAGGCAGCGTTATGCCGATGTCTTTCTCGCGAAGGGGTGGCCAAACTGCCGAACCCTGGTACGAGAGAGCATCGTCGTTGGCGTCGCGGTGCGCGCCAATCGTCCATCCATCGATTGAGCGATCGTGCCAGGAAACCGGCGTGCCCGCGTAGGGGCTACTGCCCGGTTCGGTTCCGCGCCGAAGTTCGAGGTGCAAGTGGACGGACGTCTGCTTGCCTGATTTACCAGCCCAGCCCAGCGGGTATCCCTGCGGGATCAAATCTCCATCATCAAGTCCCTGTTTGGTGATCATGTCCAGGGTCTTGGCCTTGTCCAGGTGCCAGTAGCCGACGCGCAGATCGCCCACCTGGATGACCACCCCATATCCCGGCTGGAGCCCGGATTCATTGGTCTCGAAGTCGCCAAGAAATGTGCCGGCAGCGACCGCTAGCACTTCGAATCCGACAGGTCCATTGGCAAAATCGATTCCAGATACGTCCTTCAGCGGAGCCGGACAGTATTCCGACTTTCCGAGGGCGTGTGGTCCACCGGAATAGTTGATGCCCGTCTCGCCGAGGTCGTAGGGCATCCGGAAGGTCACCCCAGGAGGGCCGCCGGTCTCCTCGAGGATCCGGGCGGCGCTATCCGTTATCCACTGCAACGACCGTTCGTCGTGAAGCAGTGCCTCATGCAGGGCAACGAAGCAATTGGCAATGCCGGTCACGGTGATGGGTGACTCAAACACCAACCCGACATTCAATTGAGGAACACAGCCGCCTTCTCCATCGGGAATCGAGACATAGGGAATGGTAATTCCATTCGAGGTTTGTTGGGTCCAGCGGAAGATGAATGGGTCGCTTTCATTTACGAGGTGATAGAGTGTTGCGCCCACCGCGGAGAGTTTCTGTCCTGCGCCCTCCAGCCTCCGTAAGGCGTCTGATCCCTTTGTCGCATCGAGATGCGGCAGGAACTGATTTTCTTCGTTGGAACACGTCCGGCCAGCAATCAGCTCACGAACGAGGTCCAGCACGTCGGCCTGTAGGGGCTTTCCTGCCAGCCGGAGCCAGTATGCCCAGGATGACTGCAACTCTGCCCAGGAGACGCCTCCAACCGGGCTATCGATCGTGGTCACCTGCTCGACGCGCCTGAGAAGTTTGTCGTCTCTCTCGGTCGCCGCCCAGTATGTCATCACGACGCCGCCCAGCGAGTGACCGACAAGCATAAAGCGGGCGTTGGGATACGTTTTCGTCAGAGACTGCATTTGCCGGGAAAGCAACAACGACGACACTTCGAGCGATTGGTTTGCATCGCAGCTGCGGTAATTTCGGTCCTGCGCTCCGGCGGCAGTAGCTGGCTTGTAGGAGAACCGAACTATTCTTACTGACTCCTTATCCAGGCTGGCCAGCTTGAACACTGCATCGCCCCAGGCATTGTTCCAACTCCGTGGCTCATCGACGCCGCCGGTGCCGTTACTGTTCCAACCAGCGGCGAACAACACGACCAGTTTAATGTCGTCGTTTGGGCCGATCGCGTGGCCCTGTTCCGAACGCCCAACGAGCAACGGGAGCAAAAGCAGGAACAATCCGGCGGAGAGCAGTGCTCGTTTCATCGGGATTCCACCGGGATAGCGGAAAGAGTGACCCACTCCCTGTCGATTAACCGATAGGCTATCTCGAAGGTGATTCGGCGGTCTGCCTGCCCCGGTGCGGAAACCAGGTAGGTTTGCGATTCGATACGTATGTTTCCGTCCTGTCGCACCGCTCGCGAATCAACAAGCACAACCCGCATGTCCGGGCGTGCCGCCATCATTTGCTGCACCGCGTCGACATCTCGTGTATTCGAAGGGTCGCCACCGAATGCCGCGAGCAGGCTCGCGGAATCCCGAGTAGCGAACGCGGACGATGGGCCAGAGGGTGGGGCTATGCCGAGGTCCGACGTGGCTGCGGCGCCGGCAGCGGCAGCCACAGCAATCACCGATGCCAGCCGTGCGGTTCCACCCATGAGATTCACGACCCGCCCGTGATTGCCTCGCCGCATTCGTGTTAGGCGGCCAACGCGGAATGTCCGCCGGCCCACTCGAAACGACGTGCCGGGCACCAGCAGCTTCTCGCCGGTGAGTGAGCCTTGGACCATCACTCCGCCAGGAGAATCCAGCAAGAGCTCTTTCGCGCTGCTCACTGCCAGCGTGCAGTGCCGCGGTTGAATCCGCTTGCCGGCATAAACGATATCGTCGTCTGCAGCCGAACCAACACTTATCTGGTCCACGAACACACGCCGGTGAATGCCACGCAAAGACCACCACTGAAGAAACCAGGGCTCTTCTTCAGCCGCCATCCGCGCCAGGTCTGCTTCTTCCAAAATGCCCCACCTGCGTGCAACAGATTGACCTGTTGCTATCCGGGCTAGTTGTCCGGCGTTGGTTCCTCGCATCGACTATTGACAATGCACGATTTTTCCGCCTTGCCATGGATCGATTCAGCCAGCTTTTCAACTTCGCTCTTGAGCGGAGCTTTGTTGGCGTTCAGGGCCGTCAATGAAACGGCGACGCCCTCGCCACTGATTGTCGCGGAATAGCCGGAATTAAAATCTTCCGAATCCAGTTCGTTTGTTCGAGTACTCGCGCCTACCTGCACCGAAAGTGTGTCCTGGCCTTTATCATCGCGCTCGCGAAGGCGATACTGGCAGAAGGAAGTGTGGCTTGAATTGCTATCGAAACCATCTGATCCATCAGGTTCACCAACTTCTCCACCGAGAACACGCTCGACATCGGCTTTAGAGAAGAATGTACAAGCGAGTGAGACATCCGATCCGGGGCTATCGCTCCCACCACAGGCGATGGTAAAGAGCAGCAATGTAATCGCGCTTAAAGCGATTCCCGCCCGGCAAGCTGTATTTCGCATCGTTGACACTCGTCCCCTGCATTTGAATGGAAGCGCAGTCTAATGGGTCCGCCGTTTACATTGCAACTACACGCTTGCCGCAAAACGTACGCCTGTACGAGTGTGGCGACGAGCCGCGCTCCGCACCGCAGAGTGCCGATTACGCCCTATCGCCGCGCCAGTTCGCGCAGGGCATCGCTGGCGATCCAGCGGGCAGAGGGCGTGCCCTGGGTGCGGATTTCGTGGGCGCAGGCGATGGCGGCAGCGCGCAGGTGGTCGTTCCGCTTGCCGACCTGGCGCAGCGCCCAGTTCACCGCCTTCCTGACGAAATTACGAGGGTCGTTCGCGTGTTTACGCATCACTGGCAGGTAGTCGAGAAAGAGCTGGTTGTCCGCCTTCTTGTCGTGGACTGCGGCGTAGGCGACGAGCACGAAGGCGGCGCGTTTAACGAATTCTTCATCGCGTTCGGCCCAGGCGTACGCTTTCGACCACGCAAACGGCGTGCGTTCGAAGAGAGTGCAGACGCCGTCGCAGAGGTCCCAGCTGTCGAACGCGGCGACCCACTCCTCCATCTGCGCTTCGGTGACGAGGGCGGGGTCATCGACCATCGCTGCGAGCTGACGCGCCTCGGGGATGCCCGTGTCCCAGAGCTGCTGGGCGAGCGCGTGGTCGCGGCCAGCCAGCTTCGCAAGCGCGCGAATGTCTGGCACGGAGACGCCGAGGGCCGTTACGTTTCCTGCCGCGACGCGCTGGTGTTCCTTCAAGCGCGCCGGATTGGCCCGTGCGCGCAGTTCGTCCAGGAGTTCGTCGACGGTCATCGGCTCGAAGGATGCCCTGCCGGGCCGAGGATTCGCAAGCGGCGCCTCGTCAGCGCGTTCGAGCCCAACAAACCTGGAGCGCGTTTAGTCGCTGGCGTATCCGCCGTCGCGCAGGCGGCGCCAGACTTCGCCGGCGGCGGCGTAACGGCCCATTAAATAAGGGTAGACGGCCGGGACGCTGAACAGCGCCTCCATGCAGGACTGGCCGAGGAAGCGGTCGAGCAGGATGGGGTGCTCGTCCGGGTTCACGAGGTCGATGGCGAGGCCCTCTTCGTAGCCGCCGGCGGCTGCGGGCATTCCCGCCTCCTGGTAGGTGACGATGCCTTTCGCCTGCAGGTCAAGGATGGCCTGCTTCAGTTCGGCGCGAAAGGCCGGGGTTATCGCGAGGCCATCGGGCATGAGGTAGGCGGCCTGGTCCTTGCCGTCCTGGAGAGCGGCGGTGACTGCGGTTACGTGGTCGGTTCGAAAGGTGTCGCTGCCGGCGGCGCGCGATGGCGGCAACCCCGCGCTGAGCACGCCGAGCAGCGCGATTTCGATGGGCGAAAGGTCACGGGGTTCGTAGGGCATGGCGCTAGCGTCCCCGGCAAGGGGCGGGGCGGTCAAGCGGGGCGCTCACGTGTGGGGTCGCAGCGCTTCGGCCTGGCCTTTCCCGGGCCTTGCGATATCGCGTAATCCCTGATGGATCGATGGCGGCGCGTGCCGGAAGGTAAAACGCGAGCGACCATTCAACAAGGAGTCCCATCTCTTGAAACTGCGAAACTTCGTGCTCGTAGCGGCGCTTGCCGGGTCGGCACTGGCGCTGGCTGCGTGCGGCGGCGGCGATGATGACGACGAGACCACTGGCGATGCGACGGCGACAACGGCGGCGACCCGCGCGAGCGATGGCGCCACGACGGCTGCCACGACTGCCCCCGGGAGCGCGACGACTGCGCCTTCGGGCGGCTCGACGCCGGCTCCAACCAGTTCAGCGAGCGCATCTCCGACCACGTCGGGCGGCGGTGGCTCGCTCACTGGCTCCGGCGCGGACGACCTCCGCGCGCTGGCCAAGGACCTTTCGAAGAAGACCTACACGGTGACCTACGAGTTTGAAGAAGACACCGCCTCCGGACTTGGTGGCGGCACCTTCATTCTCGTCCAGAAGCCGCCGAAGTCTTCGTATACCTTCGGCAACGACCAGGAGTCGGTCACCGTGATCGATGATGGCGTGAGCTCGTGGACCTGCACGAAATCCGCGACCGAAAGCGAGGGCGCGTGCATCAAGTCGCCTTCTTCGGGTGGTTTGCTGTCGGCTGGCGCGTTCGATCTCGACCAGGCGCTCGATGAACTCGAATCGAACCTAAACGCCACCCGCACCGGCGATGACACGATTGCTGGGCGGGCCGCAGCCTGTTTTAACATCAAGCAGGAGGGACAGCCGGACAGCCGCACATGCTTCGACAAGAAAGACGGCTTCGCGCTCCAGTTCGAGCAGACCGATGCGACTGGCGCGAAGTTCGGCCTGCGCGCGATTAGCGCTTCGAACACGGTCGATGACGAGCTATTCAAGCCGCCGTACCCGGTGACCTCGCTGCCCTAACCGGCGTCTTGGCCGGCCGAGGTCATCTGTCTGTGCGGCAGTTCGGAAACGGCTGCCGCACTTCGGCGTCGATGTCCGGCGCGAACCTCCGCGAATCGGGTAGACTGGCCGGCGATGAGCGAGGGAATGACGGACCGCGAACTGCTGGGAATCGAGATTGAGACGCTCTGGGAGAGCGATAGCCGCGGTCAGCTCGTTCGCGCGCGCGACGATCGGGCTTCGGTAGCGCCATTTGTGGTCCTCGCGACCGCTGCCGATGGCTGGCTCGGGGCGGTTTCTGCAAGCCTCGATGAGCATCTCGCCCAGGCGATCGTGGAGGCGATGACCCGCACGCCGATGCCCGCGCGACCGGCACTTCCGCCCCAGGCCGTGATCGATTTGAGCGAACTGCTCACTGCGTCCGGGGTGGCCGCCGAATTCCATTCTGGGCCGAGTTTCCTGGTTCCCCGGGAGACGAACTTTGCGCCCACGGGACGAATAGTCACTTCCGCCGACTCAGCCTCCGAGCGCCCGCTGCTTTTCGCGCCCCCCGAGGCGAACTGGCCCGCCGGCGAGTGGAATTCGCTGCTTGCGGGCGAAATTGGGCCCTGGGCGATGGCGCTCGATGGGGAAAACGTGGTCGCGATCTGTCATTCGTCCCGCCTCATTGCGGAGGCGGCCGAGGCGGGCGCATGGACCCATCCGGAGCAGCGCGGGCGGGGTCATGCCGCCGCGGTGACCGCTGCCTGGGCGTCGCTCGTCCGCGCATCGGGACGTCTGCCGTTCTACAGCACCTCGGCCGGCAATCTCTCGTCGCGGCGGGTGGCCGAACGGCTCAACCTACACCCGCTCGGCTGGCTCTGGAGCTATCGACCCCCGGAAGAGGAGCCCCTGGCGGGCAGCCCGGGCTAGGTGTGCACCCAGACGGGCATGCCGCTCTCGGCGAATTCGTAGATGACCTCCGGCGAGCCGGTGCGGATGCAGCCGTTCGAAACCATGCCGGTCGAGTCGTCGACGATCTTGCCGTCCTCGTCTTTGAGGAACGAGTGGAAGCCGTTCGCCCACTCGGCGTCGAACCCGACCCAGTGGCTGATGTAGGTGTCGTAGGGAGCGTCGTAGACGAGGTCCTTGTTGAAACTGTGGACGAAATAGAGGCCGGTCCGGGTCGATTCCCAGGCGCCACTGTCGATTTCGCGCCCAACGCCAACGGGGCCAATCGCCTGGATAGTTGACTGGCCATCCATGAGGCTGACCGTGTAGGTGCTCACGTTGACGTCGATCCAGCGGCCAGTGCTGGGCGGGCCTGCGGGGACGGTTGGCCGCGGTGTCGGTTGGACGACGGTCGGCGGCACTCGCGTGGCGGTGGGAGCGGGTGGCGCCTCGGTTGGAGGCACTGCGGTTGCCGTCGCCTCTGCGGTCGGCGGCACTGGCGTCGCAGTCGCCTCGACCACCGTCTCGGGTTCGGGCGTATCGGTGGCGAAAGCCTGTTCGAAGACGCTCGGTTCATCACCGTTCGAATCGCCACAGGCGACCAGGAAGACCGCGAGCAACAGTGACGCGATCAGTGAGTATTTCAGGAGCATTCGGGGGTACGCCTCGTCCAGTTCTTCCGCGTGCTCATGGTACGGGTCCGCGCGCGGTGGGCACCATGCGAGCATGTAAAGTTTTATGGAAGGCGGGATTAACCGGGGCTGCCGGTACGATTTGTCAGCCCCGGCCTGGGTTCAAACCTATTTGCCGGTGAAATTCGGCTTGCGCTTCTCCATGAAGGCGGCGCGCGCTTCCTTGCCGTCGGCGCTGGCGAAGGCCTTGCCAATGCTCACGATTTCGAGCCGCATCTGGGCTTCGACGTCGATCACCTGGGTCGCCTTGGCCACCGTTCGCTTGGTCAGACGCATCGTGATCGGGGAGCGCTCGCAGAGGAACTGGCAGTACTCGTCGAGCCGCGTGCGCAGGTTGTCCGCGGCGACGACTTCGCCCACGAGGCCGAGTTTCTGGGCTTCATCGGCCTGGACGGTGCGGTTTTCGAGGAGGAAGCGCATGGTCTGTTCGTACCCCATGGCCTGCGGCAGGGTGAACGTGAGGCCGCCATCGGGGGAGCCGCCGATGCGCGGGTAGCCCGCCATGAGGACGGCGCGATCCGACATAATGCGCATGTCGCAGGACATCGCGAGCGAGAGCCCGGCGCCGACCGCAACGCCGTTTATCCCGGCGACAATCGGCTTATCGCAGCCGTAGCGGAAATCGAGGATGAAGCGGCCGACCCAGTTGATGTCGTCGAGGTAGGCGGTCTGCGGGGTCATTGGCGTGGCGGAGTCGTCGCGCGGGCCGGTGAGGTCGAGGCCGGAGCAGAAGCCGTCGCCTTCGCCGGTGATGGCGATGACCCAGACGTTGTCGTCCTTGGCGGCCTCTTCGACGGCGCCAATGACGGCCCATGCGAGTTCGAGGTTGAGAGCGTTCTTCTTCTCGGGGCGATTGAGGACGATAGTGCGAACGTGGCCATCGTTCGAGATTTTGACGACATCGGACATGGGTGGGACTCCTGGGGAATGTGGGAGCAGTATGGTGCGAATCGAGTTCGGAATCCAGCGAGCATGAATCTCGTCGGCCAACGCCGGTACCGCGCAATTTCGCCGTCGCCTAGCTGCTAAGCCGAACTCCACCACTCGTCCTTCAGAAACACCGCGCGCAAGCAAGGTGACGCGTGATTCGCCGCGGAACCTGCGCCTGCAGCCCGTAACGCACGACCTGACAACCATTGCAGGTTGAATACTGTGGTCATCCCGGGGATTGATGGGTTACAACTACCAAGGTGAACGATGCCATGACTCGCAGGCCAGCCGAGGTATTCTCGCCCGGGACTATATTCGCGACGAATTGGATGCTCGCGGGTGGACCCAGGCCCGACCTCGCCAAGATTCTCAATACAGAGGTTGCTGGCATAAGCCACCTGCTCGCAGGAAAGCGGCAAATCGTTCCGCAAACCGCAGCGGGGCTTGCTCGCGCGTTCGGCACTTCAGCCGAGGTATGGCTGACTCTCGCTGCGAAATACCACCCCTGAATTCGCCGTGTCTGGTCCCGTTACTCCCTCGGCTTCGCGGCCGGCCCGACGCGGTGCTCGGCGAGCCAGGCGACGAGTTCGGTGTCGTTCGCGCGGTCGGGGAGGCCTTTGAGCATGTCGGCGGTGTGCGCGGGGTCGTGGGCGACGAGGAGCTGCAGGTAGCGCAGGAAGGTGATCTTCGCGCCGCCGAAGCGGAATTCGCGCGCGAGCAGGTCCGCATCGAAGCGAGCCATCGTGCGTTCGATGCGGATGCGGTTCTGGGCGGCCTCGGCGAGCAGGTCCTCCAGGGGCGCATCTTTGCGCTCGACAATCCGCGCTTCGTTCCAGGCGTCGATATTCACGGGCGTGCCATCGGCTTCGCGGAAGTTGTACTCCTCGCCGTTCGCCCACTTCGAAAACCAGTTGCCGACCCAGGTGTCGATGGTCGCGAGGTGGGCGATGTAGTCGCGCACGCGCCAATGTGTATCGGCGATTGGCGCGACCAGTTCGTCGCTGCTGAGCGAGCGGCAGATGCTGGTAAATCGCGCGCGGTTGATGGCCGAGGCCTGTGCGACGGGGATGACGTCCGGGTGCATGGCGCCTCCGAAATGGACATTTGTTGGCTTCGCTCGCGAACGATACAGGCTCGGCTGGCCGTGGAGCGAACGTGGCGAAAGGCGAAAAGGATCACGATCTTGCGCTATTGTTTCGTGGCGCGCGAACGAAAGGATTCGTCTATACTACCGCCATCCGTCTGTTAGCCCGGCGCTAACAGCAATTCTGTTTGCGAGGTTGCGATGAAGTTTTCCTGGTTCCACCTGATGCCTTGGCCCTACCTCCCTGACGATTTCAAGGAGAAGCACCGCTCCGTCTGGGTGGACCCGGACTACTCGCTCTTCGACCCGGAAAAGGCGAACGGCGTCTACAACGAGTATATGGACGAGCTGGAATTCGCCGAGAAGGTCGGGTTCGATGGCGTCTGCGTGAACGAGCACCACTCGAACGCATACGGCCTGATGCCGAGCCCGAACATCATCGCGGCCGGTCTCGCGCGGCGCACGTCCAAGGCCTCGATTGTGGTCATGGGCAACTCGATCGCGCTCTATAACCCGCCCCTTCGCGTGGCCGAAGAGTTCGCGATGCTCGACATTATCAGCGGCGGGCGGCTCATCGCCGGCTTCCCGGTCGGCACCTCGATGGACACGAACTTCGCCTATGGCGTCGCGGGCGCCGAGCTTCGCGAGCGCTACTACGAAGCCCACGACCTGATCATGCAGGCCTGGATGGACAAGGGCGTTTCGACCTTCAACGGCAAATTCAACCAGATTCGCTACTTGAATCCCTGGCCGCGGCCGCTGCAGGCCCCGCACCCGCCGATCTGGATCCCGGGCGGCGGTTCGATCGAGACGTGGGAATGGTGCGCCGACATGGGCTACCTCTACGCCTACCTCTCGTACTCCGGCTACCTGCGCGCGAAGACCCTGATGGACGGCTTCTGGCAGCGCATGGAAGAGCGCGAGAAGGAGCCGAACCCGTACCAGGCCGGCTTCTTCCAGGTCATGTGCGTTGCGAACTCGATGGAAGAGGCGAAGAAGCTCTACGCCCCGCACGTCGAGTACTTCTACCAGCGCTGCCTGCACATCTACCCCGGTTTCGCGGACGCCCCTGGCTACCGCACGAACCGCACGGTGAAGGCCGGCATCAAGTCCATGATGGAGATGCAGGCGAACCGCGCGGCAGCCCCGGCGATGGACTTCGATGCGCTCGTGAAGGCTGGCTACGTCATCGCCGGCAGCCCGGACGATGTCAGCGAGCAGCTCGATCGCCTCGCGGACGACCTGCGCGTCGGCCACCTGATGTGTGGCCTGCAGATGGGTTCGATGCCGCGCGAAGAGGTGATGTACAACACCCAGCTCTTCGCCGAAAAGGTGGCCCCGAACCTGCGCAACAAGTTCAGCGAGTTCGAAGACAAGTGGAGCCCGAAGCCGATGCAGGAAGCGGCCCGCGCGACTCCGATCATGCAGTCGTACACTCCCGGCCAGCCGCCGATCCCGAGCGCACTGCTCACCGGCTCTGCCGCGGGCTAATCGGCTCAACGCAAACGAATACTACGACGGGGACCTGGCAACGGGTCCCCGTTTTGCGTGCCGGGGAACGTTCTGCGGGTGACAATCTCTTCTTTGGGCTGCGAACGAAACCCGGCAGCCTCGTGTGCATGACAACGCTCTCTGATATCCGCACGAAGGTTCGCAAGGACCTCCACGACACCGACGCCGGCACCTACCGCTGGACCGACACCCAGCTCGACCGCCACATCGAGCACGCGCTCTCCGACGTCGACCTCGCGATGCCGCGGGAGCAATCGGCGACCATTGCCACGACTCCTGGCAGCCGCGACATCTCGCTTGCGTCGCTCACCGGGCTGATGGATGTCGAGGCGGTCGAGTACCCGGTCGGGAGCTATCCGCCGAGCTACGCGCGCACCTCCCGCTGGGATTCGAACCTCACGCTGCTGGTCGATTCGGAGCCGACGGGCGAGGATGCGAAGGTGTTCTACACGGCGAAGCACGTGCTCGATGGCAGCGGCAGCACCGTTCCGGTAGCGCTGGAGGACGCCCTCGCGATGGGCGCCGCCGGGTACGCCGCGATGGAGCTGAGTAACTACGCGATCGACACCCTCACGACCGGCGGCGCCGACGTCGATCGCGATTATGCGGCCTGGGGGCAGGCGTGGCTCACCGCGTTCCGCCAGCTCCTCGGGCAGAACAGCCGCAAGAATCGAGTGCGGACGAACCGGATGTATGTGCCGGCGTAGATGTGAAAACTATCCCTGCGGGAGCGGATCTTCGCGGTCGCGCTGGCGGAGCGCTTTGGTGATCAGCCAGAAGCGCTGGAGGGCGGTGACGTTCGAAAGCAGCGCGAGGATCGATATCGCGACGGTCAGCCAGCCGAACAGCAGCCCCAGCCCGAGCAAGGCGACGCGTTCCTGGCGGCGGAAGAGGCCATCGCGCATCGACATGCCAAGGACCTCGGCGCGGGCCCGCATGTAACTCACCGCGACGCTGCCGAAGAGGCCCGCATAGGCTGCCGCCGCCTGCCAGTCTTCGCCGCGTTCGGCGAAATACCAGCCACAGGCGGCGATGACGATGCACTCGCTCGCGCGGTCAAGGATGGCGTCGAGGACGGCGCCGTACTCGCTCGCCGTGTTGGTCGCCCGGGCGACAGCGCCGTCGACGAGGTCGAGCGCGCTGAAGAAGAGGTAGATGATGCCAGCGATGAGCAACTCGTCCTGCGTGATGAAATAGGCCGAGGCGAGGTTCCCGAAGAAGCCAAACACCGAGATCATGTTCGCGGTGATGCCCAGTCCGCCGACCGTCCGGCCGATCTTGTCGGAGATTCCCTGGGGGAGGCGCTGGGGCATCAGGTTGATTGGCACAGCCCCAGCCTACGTCCTCCGGGCCTCAGCGGTAAGCCTGCTCAGTCCTCCGTCCCCAGTCCTCGTCACTCCCTGGGCCCTCAGCACGCAGCACGCAGCACCCCCAACCCGCTACACTTAATAGCTGAATGAGAATCGCCCAGCTCTCTCTGCACGCGAGCCCGCTCGCCCCGCCCGGCGGCAAGGATGTCGGCGGCATGCAGGTCTATGTGCTCGAACTTTCGCGCGAGCTTGCGCGCCTTGGCTATGAGGTCGATATGTTCACGCGGCGGGACGGCGACCTCCCCGCGATTGAGACGGTTGAGCGCAACCTGCGCCTCGTGCGCATCGACGCCGGACCGGCCGAACCGGTCGATAAGGAGGCGCAGGTCGCCTACCTCCCGGAGATGATTCGCAACATGCGCCCGTTCTTCTGCGGCGAGGGGCCGGGTTACGACGCCATCCACAGCCACTACTGGCAGAGCGGCCGCGCCGGCATGGTGCTCGCCCGCGAGACGAAGCTGCCGCACGTGACGATGTTCCACACCCTCGGCGAAGTGAAGAATCGCGCCCGGATCAGCGAGCGCGAACCGCGACTGCGCATCCTCCACGAGCGGCGCATCGCCCGCGGCGTCGATGCCATCGTCACCGCCAGCGACCACGAGCGCGTGCTCCTCGAACGGCACTACGGCGCCCACCAGGACCGCATGGTGACCATCCCCTGCGGCGTCGATGTGACCCGTTTCTACCCGCGCGACCGCGCCGCGAGCCGGGCGAAGTTCGGCCTGCCGCAGGATGGTGCCGTGCTCCTCTGGGTTGGCCGGCTCGAAAAGCTGAAAGGCGTCGATATCCTCGTGAGCGCCGCTGCCCAGCTCGAGCGGCGCGATTTCACGCTGCTGATCGTCGGTGGCGAAGGTCCATCGGGCGAACTGCGCGCGCAACTCACCGCCCAGGCCGAGGCGGAGGGCATCGCCGCGAACGTCGTTTTCACCGGCGCCGTCGCGCACGACGACCTCCCTTATTACTACAGCGCCGCCGACGTTTGCGTCGTGCCGAGCTACTACGAGAGCTTTGGACTGGTTGCGCTTGAGGCGATGGCCTGCGGGACACCGGTCATCGCCAGCCGCGTGGGCGGCCTGGTTTCGACGGTCGAGGACGGCGTGAACGGCTTCCTCATCCCCTGGCGCTGCCCCGAACCGTTCGCCGACAAGCTCGAAATCCTGCTCGGGAATGCTAACCTGCGCGCGAACTTCAGCCGCTCGGCCGAACGCTCGGTGCGGCGCTTCGGCTGGCGCCCCATCGCCCTTCAGATCGCTGACCTCTACGACCGCGTGCGCGCCCACCGCGACCGCGCCGACCTCCCGGACGCGCCCTTCGGCAAAGAAGCCTACGAGGCCGCGGTCATCGCCGGTGGCTACCGGTAGCTAATCGGTGGAGCCTAATGGGCGGGATTGGCGACTGGTAGGCGATTGCGTTTCGAGTAGCGTCGGCGAACCTCATCTGCTAGTTCGAGTAGCCGCTCGTCATCGGTGCGCCATGCCGAGATTTCGGCTCCCCGGCCTGATCGCCGTAGCCGGTCCTCATCTGACCTAACGCTCTTCCCCGAATCCGTATGTTCGTTCATTCCTGACGTCCTTCGTGGCTCCATCATAATACATGAGCGTCGCGCCATGCCTGTCAGAGAGCCGCTGATGATTTTGGAAACTGCTGTACGAAACGGAGATGACCCGCACAACGAGTTCCGAGACGCTCGCACGTACGTGCGCCAGCATTAAGGCCGTTGTTTGCGATGGTTCGACATACGTGAAACGGACGCGAACAACGGAGTTCTCTGGGACTCCCGACTCTAACCAGCTCACGACGAGTTCAATCTGGATGTCGAACGCCGTCCCAAGGGGCGCGATCTGCTGATTCGTAACCCAGAGAACAAGTCCATGACCGCGTTGGCCGAATGCGGGGACCAGGCGACGCAGACCTTCCAGTTCATCATCGATGCCGAAGTCCTGCGGCGTGAACACGAACTCTGTGGGTGGGGGTGAGAACCCACCGTGCCTTACGCTCTCGTTGTCGAACCCGACGTCGACCCGCAAGTAGGGAAGCCGCGATGCGCGTTCATCCCGCTGCGTGGCGCTGAATTGCGCCACACTAAAACTGAGTGTCGCCAATGCTCCCAGTGCAGCGAGTGACGCCACCAGGGTCGCGATTGCCCCAATGGCATCCCAATCGAGATAGGTTCCCGACGTTCGCACGCCGCCGAACAGCCACGCAATTCCGACAAACGCACCAACGACCACGACGCTAAGCAGGACGGCGACAACCGCTGGCAGGGCGAAGCGTGCGTTCGAGCGGCTCAAGTCCACGCCCGCACGCTATACAGGCCGGCCGAGATCTCCGCCATGCGATTGTCACAGCGCAGTGTGTCGCATTGGGCCAGCCCACCGTCGCTCATGCCCGTAGATCCGCGGCGCCCCAACCTTCCGTATACTCGCGCGCAGCCGGGAGGCGGGCGATTCACGGTTCGCCAGCCACTTCGCTCGGCCAGGACCACGCCATGCCCTACGAAAACCTCCTCATCGAAGAGGACGGCCTCATCGCTATCGTCCGGCTGAACCGCCCGGCGGCGCGCAATGCGTTGAGCGCGCAACTCATGCGCGAACTGACCGCCGTTGCGTTGGCGCTGAAGCCGCGCACGGACCTGCAGGCGATTGTTCTCACCGGCGGACCCACGTTCTTCAGTGCCGGCGCCGACCTTCGCGACCCGGAACGTGGCACGCGAGGAAAGCGCACGATCCTCGAGCGGCGGGAGCATTTGCGGCTCGGGCCGGACATGTGCAAGGCGTGGGAAGAGCTGGAGCAGGTCACCATCGCGGCGGTCGAGGGCTTCTGCGTCGGTGGCGGCGTGGCCCTGGTGGTCGCCTGTGACTTTCGCATCGCGGGCGAGGGTGCGAGCTTCCGCCTGCCGGAGATTCCGCTCGGCATGAACATGAGCTGGGGTGCGGTTCCGCGAATCGTCTCGCTGGCCGGGCCGTCGCGCGCGAAGCAGTTCGTCATCTTCGGCGAATCACTCGACGCCAGGGTCGCCGAGACCTGGGGCATGGTCGACGCGCTCGCGCCGGCCGGGCAATCGGAGGCAACGGCGCTGGAATGGGCGGCCCGGGTGGTCGCGCTGCCGCCGGTGCCGGTGCGCATGACCAAGCAGTCGGTCAGTGCAGCGAGCGGTGCGCTCCACATGGCCACCTCGTTCATGGACCGCGACCAGTTCATGCTCGCAAGCATGATGGAGGACGCCGCCGAGGGTCCGCGCGCCTTCTTCGAAAAGCGCAAGCCGAAGTTTACCGGCAATTGAGTTCGAGCCGACAGCGGTAGGCAGGACTCAGAGGCAGGAGAAAACGGCGTCGACCAGGGCGATGTTGCGCGGATCGCGCCAGGTTCGGCCAGCGCGGTTGCAGACGTAGCCGAAGCCGATGCGCGCGTCCGGGTCGGCGAACCCGAGCACGGCGCCATTGCCGTAGTGCCCGAACGCGCGCGCGCCCGGCCCGAGCGGCCGCACACCCGGGATCGTGAGCTGGAAACCGAGCCCGAAGCGGTTCGGGCGGCCGAGAATCACGTCTTCGCCGTCTGACTCGATCGTGTTCGCGCGGTCGATGGTCGCCGGAGAGAGCAGCCGGTAGCCGTTCGACTCGCCGCCACGGGAGAGCGCCGCATAGAACCGGGCGATCCCGCGCGCGTTCGCATGCGGGTTCGTCGAAGGGTAGAGGGCAGCGCGCCAGATCCGGGTATTCGTGCCGCCGTCGGGCAGCGCCGGTGGGGTGCGATAGGTCAGGTAGCGCACGAGCGGGATGCCCTCGAGCGTCGATGGGTCCTGTTCGAGCCAGGGGCGGAGGTTCTCCTCGCCGGGTTGCGGCTGGTAGTTGATCCAGTCGGCCACGCGCGGGTCGAGTTCGGGGCCGAAGCCGCTGTAGTAGTCGGCATCGAGCGGCCCGGCGATCTCCTCGCGGATGAACGTGCCGATGTCCCGGCCATCGACCCGCCGAACGAGTTCGCCAAGGAGGTAGCCGAAGGTGTTGGGGTGGTAGCCGAAGGCCTCGCCGGGCGTCCACCAGGGCTCCTGTTCTTCGAGCGACGAGATCATCAGGGCCCAGTTCGTGAGGTTCGTGCCGGGCGGGAGCGGCTTGCGAATCCCCGGGAGGCCGGCGCGATGGCTCATGAGCATGTGCACCGGGATGTTGGCTTTGCCTGCCTGCGCGAACTCGGGCCAGTAGGTCGCGACCGGCGCACCGAGGTCGATCTTGCCGGCTTCGACCAGCCGCAGAACGGCGACCGCGAGCACCGCCTTGCCAATCGACCAGACGTTCACAATCGAGTCTTCGCGCCAGGGCCGGGTCTTCGCCTCGTCGAGCCAGCCATCCCAGAGGTCTACGACCGGCTGGCCATCGAGATAGACCGCGACTGCCGCGCCGACCTCGCCGCGTTCGGCCATGTTCAGTTCGAAGGTGCGTTTCACCGCCTGGAACCGGTCGTCGCAAATGCCGTGTGTCATGCTGCCTCCCACCGCTATGGTGCGCCGCACATCCTGTGCGAATGCTGGCCCCGGTGGCAAATCGAGGGCCTGTGACGATGAAAGTGGCGCGCTACACTGTGAGCTTGACCAGCAACGATGCCGTCGCCGATGCAGCTGACCCGGGCACGCCGGCGCCGAGCGGTGCGCGCGCGGCCGGCCGCCCTCGATTGCGCGCCGTCTCGCGGGAGGCGACGGCGAGCGCGGTGGTCGACCTCATCTGCGAGCACGGGTTCAACGGCTGGTCGATGCGGAATCTCGCGGACCGGCTCAGCGTCAGTCTCGGCACCCTCACGCACCACTACCGCGACAAGCAGGAATTGCTCATCGAGGCGATGGATTCGGTCTACGTGCTGCCCGCCGACTGGGACCGCTACCGGCGCCTTTCGCCGACGGACCAGCTCCTGCGCATGGTCGAGACGTTCATCGTGGATAGCCCGGGCCGCCACCGCGGCTGGCGCTTCTGGATCGAGTACATGGCGGGTGTTGGGCACAACGTGGCGCTGATCGAACGGCACGAGGAGCGGTACGAACGGCAGCGGCGCTTCTTCGCGCGGGTGATCGTGGCCGGCATGTCCGGGGACGACTTCGCGCTCGACCTGGACCCGGAGATGGAGGCGGCGAGGCTGCTTGGCCTCGGGAACGGCCTGGCGATTCAGCAGCTCGTGACGCCGGACCACCTCGCCCCGGGGGACGCGCGGCGCATCCTCGAATCCTACGTGCGCGGGCTCGCGCGGCGTTAGGGAGCCGGGAGTCCGTGGTCGAAGGGTGAGCCGGGCTAATCGCACGGCCGTACGATAGTGTCTGCGATTCGGCCCGTCAATGTCGGCTGACCTGTTCCCAATCCAGGGAGCAGCGACCTCCTGTTGAGCGCACCAGTAGCCATGTTCCACGGGTAAGATTCCCGGCGGACGTGTGGACAATTCCATTTCGCGCTGGTATCGTCCCGGCCAATCGTACGATTGTACGAATCTCACCCAAACCGTCCCGGCCGAGGTGGCAACATGCAACTTGCCTGGTCCCGCAGCGCGAAGCCGCCGTTCTACGGCTGGTATATCGTCGCAGCAGCGGTCGCCGCGCAGTTCATCTCGGTCGGCACGCAGGCCTACGTCACCGGCGTCTTCCTCAAGCCGATGACCACCGACCTCGGCTGGTCCCGCAGCGAATTCTCGGCCGTGCAGACTGTATCAACGTTCGTCATGGGCACGGTCGGGTTCCTCATCGGCAGCGCCATCGACAAGCGTGGCCCGCGCCGCCTGATGCTCATCGGCACGGTCATCTGCGCCGCCTCGCTCATGCTGACCAGCCAGGTGGAGACGGCCTGGCACTTCTATATCGTGCGCGGCATCGGCCAGACGGTTGGGAACGCGCTCCTCGGCAACCTCGTCGTCAATGTGACGGTGGCGAAGTGGTTCGTCGTGCGGCGGGGGATGGCGGTCTCGATCGCTTCGGCGGGGGTCTCGCTCAGCGGCGTGATCATGACTCCGTTGGCGGCCTGGTGGATTGGCGAATATGGCTGGCGCAGCGGCTGGGTGATGCTCGGTGTGCTGGCGCTCATCGTCATGGTGCCCGCCTCGCTCATGATGCGGCGCTCGCCCGAAGACCAGGGACTACTGCCCGATGGCATGACGCACGATGAAGCGGTCGCATTCAGCGCCACCCACCGGCGGGCCTCGGCCGTCTCCGAGGTGCAGTGGACGCGCCACGACGCGATTCGCACGCGCACCATCTGGCTCGTGATCTTCGCCTACGGGGTCGCGAACATCGGCCTCGGCGCGCTGATGCTGCACACCATTCCCTTCCTGACCGACAGCGGGTTCAATGCATCGACGGCCGCGTTGCTCTTCGGGACGCTCGCCTGGGCAGCGCTGCTTTCGAAGATCTTCTGGGGCTACCTGATGGACCGCTTCCATGCGCGCTTCCTCAGCGCTTCCGCGTTCCTGACGATGGGGGCGGGGACACTGGCGCTGGTTGGGGTCGCGCACTCGGGTTCGGCCTGGATGGCGTTCGGCGTGCTGCTCGCCTACGGGCTGGCGATGGGCGGGACCATGCCGCTCCAGGAGACGGTCTGGGCGAGCTACTTCGGCCGCGCCCATCTCGGCCAGATCCGGGCGGTGGCGATGCCCTTCACGATCCTCTTCAGCGCCGGCGGCCCGCTGCTCGCGGGAGCCGTGTTCGACCGCACCGGCAGCTACGACGGCGCCCTGACGACGTTCTCCGTGTTCTCGATTATCGGGTTCGTGTTGATCCTGCTAGCCCGGCCACCAAAGCCGCCAGCGCCCGGCGAGGTCCAAGATCCCGGCCCATCGCTGTCCCCGGCAGCGCAGACGTAACAGAAGCGCTCGCGCCCAAGCGAGTGCGTGCCAGTGTGCCCTATCGCCAACTACTCGCCCGCCAGCACCCAATCTCGACCAGCGACGTAGCCACCAACACGCCATGGAAAAGACCCGGCAACGTCGGCCACCAACATCAGCAGCTCGACTGCGCACGGAGCGCGTGCAGAGGTGACTCGGCAATGTGCTTCCCCCACGGCCGTCCAACTCGCGCTCGAGTCGCGTCTGCGGCCGCCTATCGCGTGGGTCGGCGGGAGTTGCATCCCACGCGCTCCTTATGCAGTCGCGCTGCTGAGAATTTGTGCTGCTGCCGGTTGTGCGGGCCGATGCACGGTTCGGCCGGGAAAAGTCATCGCTGCTGGCGGGTCGCCCACCCGCTCTGTGCCGGTCGCGGTTCTTCGTGTACGTGGTTAGACGAACTTCTCGTCTTTCGATTCCAGGCCGTGCTGCGCGAGCCGCAGGACGTGCTCGTCGGAGGGCGTGGCCGTGCCGATTCGCCAGCAGTCGAACCCTTCGCGCTTGCCGGCGGCCAGGGCGTTTTCGACATCGCCTTCGGGCACGACGGCGCAGAATCCGATACCCATATTAAACACGCGGTACATCTCGGCGAGGGCGACGTTGCCCATGCGCTGGATGACCTGGAAGACCGCGTTCGCCTCTGGCAGGGCGTCGATCTCGAAGCCCATGTCGGCTTCGAAGCGGCGAATGTTCAGGAGGCCGTCGCCGGTGATGTGGGCGAGGCCGCGGACATCGGTCGTGGCGAGGAGGTCCATCGCCAGTTTCACGTACATGCGCGTCGGTTCGAGGAGCTCTTCGCCCACGGTTCGGCCGAAATCCTCGACATGGCTATCCAACGTCCAGCCGGCGTCGCGCGTGAGGACGTGGCGGGCGAGGGTAAGGCCGTTGCTGTGCACGCCGGAGCTGGCGTAGCCAATAAGCGCGTTCCCGGCCGCAATTCGCTTGCCGCTGATGATCCGGTCCATGTCCACGAGGCCCACGCAGGTGCCAGCGATGTCGAACGCCTCGTTATTCGGCGATTTGTGCAGAAGTTCCGGGATCTGTGCGGTTTCGCCGCCGGGAATCGAAATCCCGGCCAGTTCGGCGCCGCGGCGGAGCCCTTCGGCGAGCTGCAGGAGCTGGTCGCCCTCGGCCGATGCAATCGCGACATAATCGACCATCGCGATCGGCTCGGCGCCCACGCAGATGATGTCGTTCGCGTTCATGGCGACGCAATCGATGCCGATCGTGTCGAATTTCTGCATCTCTTCGGCCACGAGCAGCTTCGTCCCGACGCCGTCGGTCGAAATCGCGAGGCCCATGTTGTTGCCGAGGTCGAGCACGGCGGCATAGAGGCCGAAGCCAGTGACTGGCTTGCCGCGGGAGGGATAATCGAAGGTCCGGCGGAGGACTTTGAGCATCGGGCGGAGCGCGCCAATCTCATCGCTGGAAAGAACGCCGGCATCGCGGTAGCTGCGGCCCATGTGTCACCCCTCGGCCGGCGGCCCCGGCTCTCGCCATACTACCAGCGAACCCGGAACTGACGGTATTCCTGCCCAGATTCGGCCGCGATATTGTGCGCGGGGCTGCGGTGGCCGATCGTACTGGTATGAGTCTCACTGCTCCCCCCGAAATCCCGCGTTCCTTCCGAGGGGGCGTCATTGCCATTTTCCGGCAGGACCTCGCCGCCTGGCAGGCCGCCGGTTGGACGTCCGAGCCCATCGGCCGGCGCGAGGCGTTCAAGATGCTCTGCTGGTTTCCCGGGCTGCGCGCAACGCTTTTCCACCGCGTCGCCCATTGGGCACAAGCGCGCGGTATCCCCGTCATCCCGCTCGTACTTTCGCAGCTGAACACGACACTTCATGGCCTTGAACTCTCGCCTTCGGTATCGATCGGGCCGGGGTTCTATTTGCCGCACACGGTAGGAAGCGTCGTTAACGCGAAGCGTATTGGGTCGAACGTTACGCTGCAGGGCGGCATAACGATCGGCCTCCGCACCGAAGTCGGCTTTCCGGATATCCGCGACAACGTCACCATTGCAGCGGGCGCACGTGTGCTGGGGCTGATTGTCGTGGGCGAGGGTGCGGTCATCGGCGCCAACGCGGTCGTCGTGAAGGACGTTCCCGCAGGCGCAACGATGGTGGGCATCCCCGCCAGGCCGCTTGTGCGTTCGACCGAAGAGTAGCGTCATGGCGGCCGACTCCGGCTTCGAAACTGGCGGATCCACACCGCTGCCGCCTAGAATGCGCGCGCGGCGAACGTCTTTCGTTCGCTGCAGAAAGTGGGATTGATGGAAGCGCGATACGAAGGCAAGACCGTGGTAATCACCGGGGCGGCGGGGGGAATTGGCCGCCAAGCCTGCAAGCGGTTCGCCGCCGAGGGCGCCAATGTCGTGCTCGTTGACCTGCCGGGCAGCGCGCTCATGGAGGCCGAATCGGACGTCATTGAAGCTGGTGCCAGCGCCCTCGTCGTCCCGACCGACGTCACGAAATCGGAGGAGGTGCAGAACTACGCCATCCTCGCGAAGCAGCGATTCGGCCGTATCGACGCGTTCTTCAACAACGCTGGCATCGAAGGCTTCGTCGGCCCGACCCTCGAATACCCCGAGGATGTCTTCGACCGCGTGATCGCGGTGAACGTGAAGGGCGTCTTCCTCGGCATGAAATACGTCATTCCGGTCATGCGCGAAGGCGGCCGGGGCGGGGCGATCGTCAATACGGCCTCGGTCGCGGGCCTTTCCGGGACGCCGACGCTCTTCGCGTACGGTGCGAGCAAGCACGCGGTTATCGGCATGTCGAAGTCGGGCGCGCTCGAATTTGGCCGCGACAACATTCGCGTCAACGCCGTCTGTCCGTCGCCGATCGAGACGCGGATGATGCGGTCGCTCGAACGCGGGAGCAACCCGGACAACCCGGAGGCGGCCCACCGCGCCATCGCCGCCAACATCCCGATGGGCCGCTATGGCGAACCGGAGGAGGTCGCCGCGCTGGTGGCCTTCCTCTGCAGCGATGATGCGAAATTCATCAGCGGCGGCGTCTACACGATCGACGGCGGCAGCCGAGCGCGCTAAGCGGCGCCGCCTTTCACGCGGCCTCGGCGCGAAAAAGCCCCGCACAAGCGGGGCCCGGGTGTGGTCTGGAGCCTCCTCGCGGATTCGAACCGCGGACCTACGCTTTACGAAAGCGCCGCTCTGCCAACTGAGCTAAGGAGGCACGCCATGCAGCGTAGCAAATAGCCGGGAGCAATGTCGATTTCCGGCGGAGGCGCGACCCCCAAACCGGAAGCGCGACCGTCAGGAAGCGCATGCCCGCGTGACCAGGCGCCTACTGGGACCGCAGCCGCGGAGCCTTGCATGGCCCATGCTCCACACTGGCGATTCCGCCACGCGGCCACGGCGCAATCCTGCCAGCGCTGACGAGGTTCCCGTCAGTCGACGGAAACGCACGCCCTTGGGCGGGCGCGCTTCTGTCGGTTGGTCGCCAGCCATGCCACGCGTCGTCGCGCCCTGATCGCCCGCCCCGTGGCGGGGACGTAGCACGCCGGACACCTGCATATTGCCGCGCGGGAGTACGATTTCCGCCATGGGCGAAAGCACCTCCCCGACGCTCGCGGCGGCGGCGATTTCCGAAGCTGATGAACGCCGCTACCGGCGAATTACCTACTCCATCGCGATGGGCGCGTTTCTTGCCAGCTTCGCCATGAACTTCTGGTGGCCCTTCCTCCCTCTCTATCTCCAGAACATCGGCGCGACGAGCAGCGCCAACGCGCTCTTCTGGGTGGGCCTCGCGACCGCGGTGCAGGGCGTTGGCCGTCTCGTCACCGGGCCAATGTGGGGCGGCCTTTCGGACAAATACGGCCGCAAACTCATGTTCGTGCGCGCGCTCTACGCGGCCACCGCAACCACGATTGTCGCAGCCGTTGCCCAGGCGCCGTGGGTCATCGTCATCTCGCTCGGCATGCAGGGCCTGTTCTCCGGCTTCATCCCGGCGGCCATCGCACTCACGAGTGTCAGCGTGCCGGATTCGCGCCTGAATCGCTCGCTTGGCGTGGTAACCGCAGGTCAGTATCTCGGCAGCACGCTCGGGCCGGCGGCTGGGTCGCTGCTCGCGATCACGCTCGGCTACCGGGGCGCCATCGTCATCTCAGCGATGCTGCCCGCGCTCGCCGCCACCTGGATCATCTTCGCCGTACCCCGCGATTTCATCCCGAAGAAGGCGAAAGCGCTGGCCACCGCGACCGTCGCCACAAAGCGGCGATTCTCGCTCTCGCTCAACATATTCCGGGGCTACTCGCGGCTCTTCTGGGTCATGGTCGTGCTCTATTTCGGGTTGTTCGCGCTCAACCAGCTCGTGCGCGTGGCGACACCGGTCGCTCTCGAAGACATGGTCGGCGAGAACCGGGCCAAGGCGCTCAGCGGCATCGCCTTCACGGTGGCCGGCGCCGCCAGTGTCCTCGGCGTCACGGTTGGGTCGCGCATGCTGGCGAAACGGATGAACCTCCGCCAGTCGCTCATCGCGCTGACCGTCGCCTCTGCTGTGAGCATGCCGCTGATGGCCGCGGTCGGGCTCGGGCCGTGGGTGTTCCTCATCGGTTTCACGATTTTCGCGCTCGTGAACAGCGCCTCGATGCCGGCGACGAACACGCTCATCGCCTCCACAGTCGACTCTTCGCGCCGGGGGAGCGCGTTCGGCATGGCGAGTTCGGCCCAGGCGCTCGCCTTCATGGTGGGGCCGTTCAGCGCCGCCTGGTTCGCGGGATTCTCGCTGCCACTGGGCTTCATCGCCGCCGGTGTATGCTTCGCGCTTCTCTCGGTGATGCTAGTGGTCTCGCTCCGCGATCGACAACAGGCAACCGCGGGAGAGCTCCTGGCAGCGAGCGATTAGTTCTGAGTTTCTAGTTTCTAGTTACTAGTAACCGATGACCGACAAGTCAGAGTGATCCATTGGTATTGGCGCCTGGAGTAACTGCCAGACCTCAACAAGTGACACAGAATAGTCGGCTGTTCAGGAACCAAGGTCACTACTAGGAACCAGAAACTAGTAACTAGTAACTATCACTACCCAAGTGGCGGCCGGGCGACTGGCCCGTTCCGCGGGCTGTGTAGGCCGACGATGTTGCCGTCCGGGTCGTCGATTTCGGCGTAGCGGGAGCCCCAGAACGCATCGATCGGCGCCAGCGCACTGTGGTAGCCGGCCGCGACCAGCCGTGCGTGCGTTGCATCGACCGCGTCGCGGCTTTCGAGCGAGAACTGGAGCGCACAGGCCGGGACGCTGCCGGACGGCTCGCGGAACGCAGGGTCGTACCCTCGCGTGAGGGCGTAGCCGCCGAATTCGACGTTGCCGCCGGGTGTGGTGATTCGCGAGAAGTGTTCGGTCTCGTCCGGTTCGAACCCCAGCAGCCGATAGAACGCCATAGACGCAACCATATCCCGGACGAAAATATGGGTGCCAATAAGACTTGGAACCATGAAGCGAAGTACCCCTGAGAGAGTGAGACGCACTCTACCACACGTTGGAGCTGCTAGCTGCTAGCAGTGGCAATAGGGCGTGCAAAGGTGATGCCGAGTACCATGTGCAGGCCCACTTTGGAGTCACTCAAATACTACTCCTAATACCTGGAGCCTAAAGTTCAGAGCCAACAGCCAACAGCCAACAGCCCCACCTAGCACCTAGCAGCTATCAGCTATCAGCTATATCCTTCCAACAATGGACTTCTCTGTCACAACGCGCGAGATGTTGCTCATTGGACATATCGGTGCGGCGATGTTGCTGATTGGGCCGCTGGTGGTGGCGAGTAGCCTCTTCCCGCGCCATATTTCGAACGCCATCGAGGCGCCTGGTGAGGTTGCGGTGGCGCGCGTGTTGCATCGCATCACGCGTGGGTATGGCAACGCGTCGATTGTCGTCGCGCTCCTGGGCGTGGCCCTCGTCGCCGAGAGCGGCCTCTGGACCGAGCCCTTCGTGATGGGTGGCGTCGCCCTGTTCCTGCTGGCCTCGGGGTTGATTTTCGGCATCATCGTGCCCGCGCAAGCCGAGGCCATCCGCCTCGTTGGCAACAGTGCGGATGTCCCGGCACTCGAACTCGCGGGCCTCGGCGCGGTTATCACGCGGCTGCGCGCGGTCTCCGGGATTACTGCGCTGATGTGGGCCGCGGTGCTCTTCCTGATGGTGGTCAAGCCATCGTGAGGAAGGCTGCGCCATAAGTTTCCTGCGAATCGCGGCGAACACGGAGGCGATTAGCTACCTCGTCCTCCTCGGGGCGATGCTGGCGCACCGGCTGCTCGATGGCCCGGACCTCGCCGGGGTCACCGGACCGATCCACGGCATCGCCTTCCTCGGGTACGTCGCCGCCGTGCTCATCGAACGCGCAAACTACGGCTGGGGCGCGCGGGAGACCGCCATCGCGCTGGTAGCATCGATCATCCCGTTCGGCACGTTCTATG
The DNA here is from genome assembly GCA_038256595.1 of Tepidiformales bacterium. Taxonomy (GTDB): domain Bacteria; phylum Chloroflexota; class Dehalococcoidia; order Tepidiformales; family Tepidiformaceae; genus JBBSKE01. The sequence continues at coordinate 27,257 of JBBSKE010000003.1, forward strand.
TCGAGCGCAAGATGCTGAATCCGGCCGGCAGCGGTGTAATGGCGCTGCGCTGCGCGATATTCGCGTGCGTAGAAAATTGTAGCGTTGCAGTTGCTATGCAGCTGAGAGATGCAAGGCTGCGAAATCGTCAAAACAATCGGCAACAATCCAGGTCACGATAGCCGGGCTAGCGATGTCGTTCATTGGCGATTCACGACGACCCCTTACTTGCGCGCGGGGCTCTGACCAGAAGCTAGAAGCTAGGAACTACTCATACGTCACGAAATCCGGCTGCGGTACAAGCGCGGATACGTCTGCTGGCGACATGAGGTCGATGTCCCGGCGGTAGAAGAGTTTCATGCCCCCGAATGGTGCGCCTTCGTCGCGAATATAGCGGTTGTAGTTGCCGATTTTCGCCGCCGCGTAGCCGAACCCGTCCTGGTCGATCAGGAGGTTCACGCCGGGATAGGTGGTCAATAGCTCTTTGTCGCGAATCATGTAGGGCACGAACTGGTGGACCATGAGCATCCGGTCGTAGAGCTGGTGTTCGGCGATGTAGTTCGACATCAGTTCCTGTGCGCGATTGATGGCACTGGCGTCCATGCCGCCGATAATCGTCCCGGGCGCGACCCCAGCCGGCATGGCCCATTCGGGATCGACCGCGAGATGCACGACCGAGCTCTGGAGATACGGCAGGAAGTGCGCGAACTCTTCGTCCACCGTGCTCGTGCCCATCTGGATGTCGAGGATGACAATCGCGCCCTGCTCCTCGGCGTAGCCGATCCACTCGCGAATCGTCGAATCGGGCATGCGGTAGAGGTAGTGGCCATCCGGACCCGGGTCGGCCTGCGCGACCGCGCCGATCATATGGAAGACGAGGACCACGCCGCGCGGGCCGTTGACTTCGTCGTAGGCGTTCGCCTGCGCGCGCAGCGATTCGAACATCGCCGCTGGCTCGGATTGCGCGAGAATGCCGAGGCTGGGGACGCCCGGGAAGCCGTAGAACCCGACCGCCTGGCAGTTCTGGAAGACCGAGCGTTCGCCGGCGGGCGAGAGTACGAACCCGCCCTGGTCCACGGCGCGAGGCTGGTAGCAGTGGGCGATGCTCTCCGGGTAGGGCGGCGTCGGCGTCGGCGTGGGAGTCGGTGGGAGCGGAGTATTGGTCGGCAGGGGGCCATCGCGGGCGACGCCGGTGACGGACACCTGGTGCGCCGACTCCCGCCGGTTCACATCGACGAGGATATTCGTCGCCGCAGCGGTGGCCATACCAACAGCGATAATTCCGGCGACGACGGGGAGCCAACGGATGTCCATTCCTTAATACTACCCGCCGCTTGGTACGATGAGATACCGAAAAGAGTGACGAATTGTCGCAGCACTGGTGCGATTGCTGCCCGGAGCGTCGATGCGGCAGTCTACGCAGCATTTCTGAATTTGTTGTGTGTTTCTCGGCGGCACTTCCCAGGCCCTCGCAACTCGCCTACTATCACCCGCCATGCAGCAGACCGTCATCTACCACCTCATCGGCGCGCCGGGCGTGGGGAAATACACCATCGGGCGCGAGCTGGCGGCCCTCGCCGGTGCGCGGCTGGTCGATAACCACAGCATCGCGAACGTCCTCTTTAACCTGCTCGACGGGGACGGGGTGAAGCCGCTCCCGAAGGAGGTCTGGCCGCGCTATGCCGCCGTCCGGCGCGTCGTCCTGGAGACGATCACGAACGTCTCCCCCGCACACATGTCCTTCATCTTCACGAACTACCTGCGCGGCGAGGACGAATCCGAACGCGCCGCCTTCCGCGACGTGGCGGCCGTCGCCGAGGCGCGGGGGAGCCTGTTCGTCCCCGTGGTCCTCACCTGCGACAGCGAGGAGCTGATGAACCGAATCGGCACGGACTCGCGCAGGGAGCGGCTGAAGCTGATCGACCCGGCGGAGGGCCGGCGCCTCAACGAAGGCCCGCAATTCGTCTCCGGCCACCCGAATCAGCTCGACCTCGATGTCACGCACCTCCCGCCGGCGGATTCGGCGCAGCGGATCGTCGACTGGGCCGCGAATCTGTCAGTCGGCAGTCGTGGCTGACGCATCAAACGAGCCCCGCGGCGCCAGCCCGGGGTCGGATGACTCGGCGCCGAATCCCCTGCCCGCAGGCTTGCCAGCCGCGACCAGCAAGTCACCATGAGCGCCACTTTCGGGAGCTTTCGCGGCGAGTCACCCGCCCGCTCCGTTCCCGTCGCGGCCCAGATTGCTCACTGGCACCGAGCAAGATTCTCGCCGATCGTGCCATTCGCCGCTCGCAGGTCGCCGTGATTTGGCGTAGAACCGGTCCCAGAAGGAGGCCCGCCATGCTCAAACGGCTCGACAACATCGGCGTCGCCGTGCGCAACGCGCGCACCAGCCTGCAGTTCTACATCGACAAGCTCGGCTTCGAAGGAAAGGTCACCGACGGCGAGGGTAGCGCCCGCCTCGGCGATATGTCGCTCTATATCTTCGAGAGCAAGAGTGCCGCAGCCGGGGACGCCCGCACGGACGACTACTACAACAACCCGCGCGGCATCGACCACCTCTCGTTCGAAGTTGAGGACATCGAGGCGGCCGGTCCGGAGCTCGAAGGACGCGGGATCGTGTTTCTCAGCGGGGTGGTTGGCGCCCCGGGCGAATTTCGCTACCGCGGCTTCCACGATCCAGATGGCAACATGATCTACATCATCCAGCGCGCTCCGTAGCCTCGCGGGCGGCCATTTCGGGGACCCCGTAACGGTTCGAGCCGATAGACTCGGAGGATGACCGAAGCCGACGCGGCGACCGTCCCCCAGGCAGATGCACGCAAGAAGAAGGTCTTCTATGGCTGGTGGATCGTATTCGCCGGGGCGAGTGTGCAGTTCCTCCAGAGTGCGCTTCTCGGGCAGGCTTACGGCTCCTACGTCGTCCTCCTGCGCGAAGAATTCGGCTGGTCGAAGACGCTGCTCTCCGGCGCATCGGCGTTGCGCGAGGCCGAAAGTGGCCTGACCGGGCCGCTCCAGGGCTCGCTGCTGGACCGGTTCGGCCCGAAAGTCGTGGCCCGTGCGGGGGTGCTGTTCTTCGGGGCCGGGTTCATGCTGTTCAGCCAGATCAATTCGCCGCTGACCTTCTATGCGGCGTTCATCGTGATGTCCATCGGGGCGAGCCTCATGGGCTACCTGACGATCACGTTCACGGTCGTCCACTGGTTCGAAAAGAAGCGCGCGACGGCGATTAGCCTGACGAGCGCCGGGTTCGCCCTCGGCGGCATGGCCGTTCCCATCATCGTTTTCGTGATGGACGAATTTGGCTGGCGGGCGACGGCCTTCGGGTCTGGCATTCTCGTCCTCATCGTGGGCCTGCCGATGGTCCAGCTCCTGAAGCATCACCCCTCCGAGATGGGCCTCGCCCCCGACGGCGAAACCTACGACGACGCGATTCACTCGCGCGCGGGTATGGCTCGGAGCGCCGCCCTCAGCAACGACTTCACCCTCGGCGAGGCGATGCGCGAGCCCTCGTTCTGGTGGATCTCGCTGGGGCACGCCTCGGCGCTCTTCGTGGTCTCAGCGATGGGCGTCCACCTCGTCTCCCACCTCACCGAGAGCCAGGGGTATTCGCTCAGCGAGGCCGGTCGCGGTGTCTTCCTGATGACCAGTTTCTTCCTCATCGGGACCGTTTCCGGCGGGCTGCTCGGCGACCGCGTGAACAAGCGGCTGCTCGTTGTGACGTGCATGCTCATGCACATGACGGGGCTGCTGCTGCTCTCGCACGCGGTCAATATCTACATGATCGTTGCGTTCACGGTGCTCCACGGGCTCGCCTGGGGCTGGCGTGGCCCGCAAATGGCGGCCCTGCGCGCCGAGTATTTCGGGCGCTCGTCGTTCGGCAAGATTCTCGGCGTCTCGAACATGATCATCATCATCGGGACGATCGCGGGACCGATTATCGCCGGCCTGATGTACGACCAGACCGGCAACTATCGCCTCGGCTTCGACATCCTCGCGGGGATGGCGGCGGCGGGTTCGATTTTCTTCATTCTCGCAAAGAAGCCCGAGCCGCCCAAGCGCACTCGCATACAGGTCAGCGCGCCGAGCTGAGCGGCGACACGGCCTTTCGTTCCACACGCTCTCGCCCTAGCCGATGACGGCGAGGACTATCGGGCTCCGGTCGTTCGGGCCCATGTCCACCACCACGATTCGCCCCAGCGCCATGTCCGCGCTCAAGATCGCCCGGTTCACGGGCACGCTCTGGAGCGTCTGCGCAGCTGACTCGAGGAGGCGGATGTCGGCGAGATATGTGCCCGCGGTCCAGGCGGCGATTGTGCCGCGTCGGGTGATCATTCGTCGCGATCCGCTTCAGCTTCGAGGACGGTCGGAGGGTGCTCGTTTTGTCGATGCTGCTGCACCGAGAGCTCGGCTTTGCGGCGGTCCCCGGCGCGTACGAGCCAGGGGCATCCAGGTTCGTCGCATCGAGCGCGCCAGATGGCGAGGCCAGTCGATGGCTCGGTCCCGTGGGTAATTTTCCACTTGCCGGGTTCGTTCAGGTTCACAGGGCGCTCAATTCGAGGGTGTGGTCGTACTTGCCGGGACCGGCGGCTCGCTCGTAGTCGATGGCGATGGCGGTGACGCGGAAATTGGTTTGCGAAAAGCCGATCCTGCCGTCTTCGACGCTGATCACGTCGTACAGCTGGAGCCCGGGGTGGAGGGGGGCGGTGAGCGAGCCTCGCCGGTTCTGCCAGCGGTAGCGGGCGACGGCTGCGGCGGCGTATTCCTCGGCCTTGGTGTTGCTGTCGGCGTCTTCTTCGTATTCGTTGGTCATCCTGGCACCGTGGCGGTAGATGCTGCTGATGATGTAGCGGTCGGTGTAGCGGGAAGCGCTGGTGACGCGGACCCAATTGGAGCTTGGGGCTCTTTCCTCCAATTCGAGGGCGATAGTTTGGAGTTTCAGGCTGTCGTTGTCGTGGTAGTCGTCGTCTGCGGTGTCGGATGCGGTGTTGGCGCAGACGTAGGCGTTGAGGCCGTCGAAATAGACGCCTTCGGCTTCGGTGCGGAGCATCGAGGCGGCGATAGCGGCCCAGGAT
>JBBSKE010000004.1:0-28923 GCA_038256595.1 Tepidiformales bacterium
AGTCCCCCGATGCCGATGCGATCAATCTCCGAGGAACGCTCCAGGTTGTTCGACCAGCAGGCCGAGCGCTACGACCGGAGCCGGCCGAGCTATCCCGAAGCGGTGCTCGATGAGCTGCTCGGTCCAGAACCGGCGGGCCTGGATGTCCTCGACGTGGGTTGTGGCACGGGTATCGCTTCGCGACAGGTGGCCGAGCAGGGGGCCAAAGTGCTTGGCGTCGAAGTGGCGCCGAGAATGGCGGAGATCGCCCGCAGCCATGGAATCGAAGTCGAGATTGCCGCCTTCGAGGACTGGGACGCCGCTGGCCGCATCTTCGACCGGGTAATTTCCGCGCAAGCCTGGCACTGGATGGACATGCCGGTCAGTAGCGCGAAGGCGGCCTCGCTGCTACGACCGGGCGGGAAGCTTTGCCTGCTCTGGAACGAAGGCTGTCATCCCGCCGACCTCGAACGTGCGATTGCCGCGGTGTATGCCCGATGGTTCCCGAACGTCAGTGCGGGAATCGGCTATGCCGCCAATCGAGCAGAGCGACGGACAGGATTCGGCCCGGTCATAGAGGCCATTGCAGCTGTGCCGGAGTTCGACACCGCGACCGAGGCATGGTTCCCGTGGTCCCGCGAGTACGACAAAGACCAATGGCTGGACCTGCTGCTGTCACGCAGCGACATCGCCGCGCTTAATTCTGTTGCCCGCGAGGAACTGCTCGAAGGAGTCGGAGCAGCAATCGATGAACACGGCGGCTCGTTCGAAATGAGCTTCGAGACCGGCCTCCTCACCGCGACCCGGCTGGCCTAACCCGGTTAGCCACGCTCTCCGCGCCTCCTACAACAAATGCCCCCAGCCTTCCCTCTCGGCCTCCTCTTTCTGGGCGGCGAGCATGTCGGCCATCGTCTTGCCGGGTTCCTGTTCGAAGGTCTCGTCGAGCACGCGGACTTCGCGCATGCGGTCCAGGCGGAAGGCGCGGAAGTCGTTTCGCATCTCGCACCATGCCTCCAGCGACCAGATCGCGCCCCAGAAATAGAGCCCCAGCGGCCGCACCGTTCGCTCCGTCGCCTCGTTTCGCACATCGACATAGGAGAGGCTGACCTTGCGCGAGGTGTCGATCGCGCCGCGCAGTTCCGAGAGCCGCGCGAGCACATCCTGGCGCACGTGGAAGCCCGGCGCGTAGAGCGGAGTGCGGTCCATCTGCAGGCGAAGGCGTTCGGGGAGGGCCGCCTCGACCCGCTTGAGTGCGTCCGACGCCGCCTTGCCGAGGTCCGCGTCGCCCCAGCTCTGGACCACCCGCGCGCCCAGAACGAGTGCCTCGATCTCTTTCTCGGTAAACATCAGCGGTGGAAGGTCGAATCCCTTCCGCAGTGTGTATCCAACCCCGGCCTCCCCTTCGATCGGGACACCCGAACCGACAAGGTCGCGGATGTCCCGGTAAACGGTGCGCTCCGAAACTTCCAGCTCGCGCGCCAGGTAGGCGGCGGTCACCACTGGTTTCCGCCGCAGCACCTGGATGAGCTGGAAGAGCCGGTCAGCTCGTCGCATCGCTGCCTTCGGCGCCGGGGTGGAACTCCATCAGCTGGAGGTAGTTGCCATCGGGATCGGGGAAGGTCGAGATCTTGCCGCCCCAGTATTCGACCCCGGCCGTGCGGATGAACTTGACCCCCTTCGCCTCAAGTGCGGCCTGTTCGGCGGCCAGGTCATCGACCATGAAGTTCACGAGCAGGCGCGCCGGCTCCTTCGTCGGGCCGGAAAGCTCGCTGTGGGTATCGAGGTGGATGTGGACCTCGGGAGTGACCACGTAGCCGAACGAAACCGGGTCCTGGGTCAGACCGAGGGTCTCGCCATAGAATGCATTCATCGCTTCGGGCTGGCTGGTGTTGAGGTTGATGTTGAAAGACGTGACGTTCACCGGTTGCTTGCTCCTGTCGCGACATCTGCTGCCGCGGTGATGAGAGTCACTCTACGAGGCGGCTCCTGACAGCAGTGTGTCAGGAGGTGTGGCGCGTCACGGTTCCTCCTGACAGCGTAATGGCAGGAGCATGTCAGCGGAACCTTTCGTCCGCCGGGGGCGTCTGGAAGTGAGATGGAGGGGACACCAATGATGAATCGACGCACTCTGCTCCGGGCGGGCTTCGGCTCCGCCCTGCTCTTCGCGCTGCCAGCCTGTGGCGGCGACGACGACGCGACCGCCAGCTCCGACGAGAAGCGCGACCCGGCCGACCCGGCAGCGGCGACTGGCTTCGCGGTCGCCCAGAACGCCTTCGCCTGGGATCTCTACCGCGAATTTGCCGCGAAGGAGGGCAACATCTTCTTCTCGCCCTTCTCGATTGCCACCGCCCTCGCCCAGGTGACCGCAGGCGCGAAAGGCGACACCGCGGCCGAGCTGCATCGCGTCTTCCACACCGAAGCACTCGGCGACGATACCTACGCCGGCGCAGGCTCCCTCGAACAGCTCCTCGAAGGCGCCGCGACGGGCGATGACACCTTCAAGTTGAACATCGCCAACTCCGCCTGGGCGCAGGAGAGCTTCACCTTCGAAAAAGCCTACCTCGACACCCTCGCGCGCGATTTTGGCTCCGAAATCAACGTCACAGACTTCGTCAAGGACGCCGAAAAGGCCCGCCAGGAGATCAATTCCTGGGTCGACGAGAAGACCGAGAAGAAGATCCCGGAACTCTTTCCCCAGGGCTCCATCACCGACCTGACGCGCCTGGTGCTCGCGAACACGATTTACTTCAATGCCCGCTGGGAGACCGAATTCCACCCTTCGAGCACGAGCGAGGGCGAATTCACGAAGGCGGACGGCACGAAGGTGATGGCCCAGATGATGGGCCGTCGCGGCGACATCGCCTATGCCGAGGCTCCCGGCGTCAAGGCGGTCGAACTCCCCTACAAGGGCGGCCGCTTCCGGATGCTCATCATGCTCCCGGACGAGGCCGCGGCCCGGCTCTTCGATGGAGCAATTTCGCCCCAGCTCGTCGATAACCTGCTCGCCGCCATGGACACTGGCGACACCCTGCTTTCGCTGCCGAAGTTCGCCTTCGAATTCGGCCAATCGCTCAAGGAGTCGCTCATGGCGCTCGGCGTCGAACTCGCCTTTGACCCGGTTGCGGCCGACCTCAGCGGTATGGCCCCGGCGCCAGACCTGCATGTCAGCGACGTCTTCCATAAGGCCATCGTGCGCACCGACGAGCGCGGCACGGAGGCGTCAGCAGCTACGGGGGTGGTCGTCGGCGTCGCGTCCATGCCTCGCCAGTTCGCCGCCAACCACCCATTCGTCTTCGCCATTCGGGACAGCGAAACCGGCGCCATACTCTTCTCCGGCCGCGTCGCAGATCCAGTGTTCGAAGTCTAATTCGCCCCAGGAAGGGCACGGCCAATAGCCACCCTTACCGAAACACCACCGTCCGGTTGCCCCAGACCGACACGCGGTCCTCGATGTGCCACTGCACCGCCCGCGCCAGCACCGACCGTTCGACTTCGCGCCCGAGCCTTACGAGGCTCTCGCGCGTGTCGCGGTGGGTCACGCGGACGACGTCCTGCTCGATAATTGGGCCCTCGTCGAGCTCCTCGGTCGCATAGTGGGCGGTCGCGCCGATGATCTTGACGCCGCGTTCGAAGGCCCGTCCGTAGGGGTCGGCGCCCGCGAACGCTGGCAGGAACGAGTGGTGAATGTTGATAATCCGCGAGGGGTACTCGGCGATGAACGCACCGCTCAGGATCTGCATGTAGCGCGCCATCACCACCAGTTCGATCTCGTGTTCGCGGAGTAGCGCGCGCACCGCCTCCTCCTGCTGTACCTTCGTCGCCGCGGTCACCGGGAAGACGTGGAAGGGGATGCCGAAGGATTCGACGTCCTTGCGCAGGGCCTCGTGGTTCGAGATCACGAGCGGGATCTGGATGGGCAGTTCGCCGCCGCGATAGCGCCAGAGCAGCTCTAGGAGGCAGTGGTCCGTGCGCGAAACGAGGATGGCCACCTTCGGGCGGTGCACCGCCGCCAGCCGCCACTCCATCCCGAAGGGGGTCGCCACGTTCTCCGCGAAATCATCGCGCAGCGCCTCGACCGGCACATCGAGCCCCTCGGTCTGGAACTCCATGCGCAGGAAGAAGCGCTTGCTGCCGTCGGCGGTCGAAAACTGGTCGGCCTGGAGGATGTTCGCGCCGTGCTGGAAGAGGAATTGCGATACCCCGGCGACAATGCCGGGCCGGTCCTCGCACTGGACCTGCAGTCGCGCGGTTTTGGAGATGCCATCGTTCGTCATGCTCCTGATGGTATCGGCCAGCCGCCCTATCTGCCGGTGCGGCCGGGGTCGCAGGTCAAATTCTCATGTCGTGCAGCACCCTGGAGCGCGCTGCTGCGATAAACTCCTCGCGTGGAACTCATCATCCGTGACGCGATCCCCGACGACCTCGTACGCGTCCAGGAGATCTACGCCTTCTGGGTCGAAACGAGCCTCTCAACCTTCGAAGAGGTTCCACCGGATCTCGCCGAGATCACTCGGCGCTACGAGGATGTCCGCGCGCAGGACCTCCCCTATCTCGTGGCCGAAATCGACGGCGCCATCGCCGGCTACGTCTACGCGAGCCCCTGGAGCGTGCGTTCGGCCTACCGCCACACCTGCCAGGACTCCATCTATATCGATGACGCGTTTCGCGGCCGCGGCATCGGGCGTGCGCTGGTCACCGAACTGGCGGCTCAGTGCACCGCTCTCGGCTACCGCCAGATGATGGCCGGCATCGGCGACAGCGAGAACCACGCCTCCATCGCGATGCACACGTCCTGCGGTTTCGAACCTGCCGGCCTCCTCGATAGCGTCGGGTTCAAGTTCGGCCGCTGGGTCGATGTCGTGCTCATGCAGCGCTCGCTCGGCGATGGCGCCCTCAGCTTTCCGTGATTCAAATTGGTCGCTCCGAAACCTGGCCGCTCGACTCGCCGATTGGCCCGGCAGCGCGATAATCAGCGCGGTGACACACGCACTGCCATACGCGGAGATTTGCCCGGCCCTGAGTCAATCGGCCGAGGGTTGCCGCCGCTGCGGGCAGCCACTTCCCCCTAGGCGCCGAACCTGGTGCTCCGCCGCCTGCATGGACTGGTGGCACGGGAATCATCGTTACATGGTCGCCCGCCGGCTGGCGCTCGCCCGCGCCGAGGTGTTCGCGATCCCTCGCTGCCGCGAGATCCACGGCCGCTCCACGAAGAGCCGCCTCCACCGCCACTCGCTCGGTTTCGCCTGTGGCCACTGCGGCGGCATCTACCAGGCTCGCCAGTCGCGGGCGCGGCGAACGGACGGCCCCGCAGTCCAGGTGAACCACATCGTCCCAGCGCTCGGGCTGCACTCGGCCCTCGATTGCGTCCACCACCAGGAGAACCTGGAAGTGCTCTGCGAGCCCTGCCACCGGCTCGTGACAACTGCCCAGGCGCGTGACCGCCGGAACCTCGTGGTCGCACCACCCCCGGGTGCGCTCGAGGTCGAAGCACTCGCTCCCGGTCCGAACGCGCCACCTGCGGCCGAACCGGATAGAATGCGCACGATGTCCGCCAAATCCTCCAGAATCGCTGCTGCCCGCCCATGATTGACCGCCTCCTCGGGGCCCTGCGCGTGGTCGAACTGCCCGGCCCGGCGACCTTGTTCGCGGGCAAGTGCTTCGCTGACCTCGGCGCGGACGTCCTCAAGGTCGAACCGCCAGGCGGCGACCCGGCGCGCCTCCTCCCGCCGATCGTCGCACTCCCCTCAGGCGACGTGAGCACGGCCTGGCTCTCCTACGACATCGGCAAGCGACACGAGGAAGTCGCCCTCGATTCCGAAGCGGGGCGAGCGCGCATCCTCGAACTGGCCCTCAGCGCGGATGTCCTCCTCCACGGCTACACGGCGAGGCAGGCGAATGCGCTCGGCCTCGACGCCGCCACCATCCGCGCCCAGAATCCGCGCCTCATCCTCGTCGCAGTCACGCCCTTCGGCAGCGATGGCCCGTACGCGAACAACCCGGCATCTGACCTCGTCCAGTTCGCGATGAGCGGCTACATGCACATGACGGGCGAGGCCAATGGGCGCCCCCTCCGCCCGTCCGCGCCGATGCAGACCTACCTCCACGGCAGCAATCACGCCTTCGCCGCGACGCTGCTCGCCCTCCGCCGCCGCGACCAAACCGGCGAGGGGGCCTTCATCGACCAGTCGATGCGCGACACCGGCCTCTGGATGCTGACCCACACCTACCAGCACTGGGACATGCTCGGCCTGAACCTGAAGCGACAGGGCCAGAACCGGGACATGGGCGCAAAGAAACGGCTCCGCTCGGTCTTCCGCTGCAAGGATGGCTTCGCTGTCTGGATGTTCGCGACCGGCCACATCGGCAGCCGCGGCCTGACCGCGCTGGTCCGCTGGATGGACGAAAGCGGCATGGCCCCGGCCTGGCTGACGACCATCGACTGGGAATCGACCGACCTCCTCGCCGGCGACCCGGACCTCAGCGACCGCCTCGAAGCCGCCTTCTCCGCCTTCCTGCTGACCCGAACCCGGGCCGAACTGCTCGATTTCGCCATCTCCAGCGGCCTGATGATGGCCCCGGCGAACAACGTCTCGGGCGTCCTCGAAGATATCCAGCTCGAAGCGCGTGACTCCTGGCGAACGATCGACCTGCCCGGCGTTGGCGCAACCCGGGTGCCCGGCGCGCCCGTCCGCATGCGCAACATCCGCTGGGAACCGCGCGAAAGGCCGCCAGGCGAGCCCATCCCTGCGCCGGCAGCAGCCGTTTCGCCCGGTGACGCCCCGAAATTGCCGCTCAGCGGCGTCCGCGTGCTCGATTTCGGCTCAACCCTCGCCGCACCGACCGCCGCACGCCTGATGGCCGATTTCGGCGCCGAAGTCATCAAGATCGAGTCCAACACCCACCCCGACACCCTGCGCGTGGGCACTCCCTACGTCGGCGGCGTTCCCGGCATCGACCGCTCGGGCTATTTCGCCGCCTACAGCGCGGGCAAGCAGTCGTTTGCCTTGAATCTGCAGTCTCCGGGGGCAAAAGACATCGTCCGGCGGCTCGTCGAACACTCGGACATCCTCGTCGAGAACTTCGCGCCCGGCGTCATGACTCGCCTCGGCCTCACGCCAGAGCAGCTGCACGAGTGGAATCCGCGGCTGATCATCGCCAGCCACGCCCTCCAGGGGCAGACCGGCCCACGCTCCCGCCACCGTGGCTACGGCCAAATCGCCAGCGGCATGACCGGCTGGTACGACCTCACCGGCGAGGCCCACGGCGAGCCGCTCGGCCCCTACTCGGCCTACACCGACTTCCTCTCCGTGCCGCTGCTGCTCTCGGCGATGCTCCTCGGCCTGCGCGCCCGGGACCTCACCGGCGAGGGCCAGTACATCGACCATGCCCAGGTCGAGTCCTCGCTTCACTTCCTCGCGCCGCTCCTCCTCCGCGCCGAACTGACCGGCGAAGCGGCGAGCCGCCAGGGCAACCACGAGGACCACCTCGCGCCGAACAACACCTACCAGTGCGCAGGAGATGACGACCGCTGGCTCGCAGTCAGCGTTCAGGGCGACGCGAAGTGGCACGCCTTCACCACCGCCCTCGACGCGGGGGCACTCGCGACCGACGAGCGATTCGCCACTCACAGCCTGCGCAAACTGAACGAAGACGCCCTCGACGAAGCGGTCGGCGAAATCCTCCGCGCACGGCCAATCGGCGACATCCTCGCATGTCTCCATGCGGCAGGAATCCCTGCCGGCATGGTGGCACGCGGCGAAGATCTCTTCTCCGACCCCCAATTACTCCATCGGCGCACTTTTGTGCGAAAGGTCCACCCAGAACTTGGCGAGCATGCGGTGCTCACGCCGAGTTTTCGCATCTCCGGGGTAGAATCGGGTCCGTTCGCGGCCGCGCCCTGCCTCGGCGAACAAACATTCCAGCTCGCGAGCGACCTCCTCGGTCTCGACGGAGATACCATCGGTGACCTCGTAGCCCGCGGCGTTCTCTACTAAATCCAGTCACGAAACATCCAGTCACGAAACGGAGCCAGCCAATGCGATTCGAATTCAGCGACAACCAGGTGGCATTCAGGAACGAACTCAGGACCTTCCTCCGCGAGGAGCTCGGCAGCGGCCGGGGAGACGGCGGTTCGAACCGGGCCTTCAGCAAGAAGCTGGCCGAACGCAACTGGATCGGGGTCGCCTGGCCGAAAGAGTACGGCGGGCGCGGTCTCGGCGCGGTCGAGCAGATGATCTACACCGAAGAGATGATCCTCGCGAACGCACCCCGCGGCTATCACTTCACGGCTGAGCGCCAGGTTGGTCCATCGCTCGTCCTTCACGGCACCGACCAGCAGAAGCGAGACTGGATCCCGCGAATCATGAACGCGGATGTCAGCTTCGCCCTCGGCCTTTCCGAGCCCGGCGCCGGCAGCGACCTCGCCGCCGCAGCCACCCGCGCGGTCCGCGATGGCGACGAATATATCGTTACCGGCCAGAAGATCTGGACCTCGAACGCCCACCAGTCGGATTGTGTCTGGCTCGTCGTACGCACCGACCCGGACGCGCCGAAGCATCGCGGCATCAGCTGCCTCATGGTCGATCTCGATTCGCCCGGCGTGAACATTCGGCCCCTCTATGACATGACCGGCGGTCACCACTTCAACGAGGTCTTCTTCGACCAGGTGCGCGTGCCGGTCGATCGCCGCGTCGGCGATGAGAACCGCGGCTGGTACATCCTCGCCGAACACCTCGACTTCGAACGCTCGGGCATCGAACGGCTCATCGACCTCGACTACATCTTCAACGAACTCATGACGGTCGCCCGCGAGAAGGCAAAGGCGGGCACGCTGACGAATTCGCTCCGGTCGCAACTCGCGGAACTCGCGCTCGAACATGAGGTCGGCCGTCTCATGTGCTACCGCGTCGCCTGGATGCAGAGCAGCGGCCAGGTGCCGAACGCCGAAGCTTCGAGCGCCAAGATTTTCGGCACTGAATGGTCCCAGCGGATGATGGCGGTCGCGATGCGAGTGCTCGGGATGGAAGGCGCTGCAAGCGGCGAATCGCAGCATGTGGCGAACACGGTCCGTTACGGCTACCTCAACTCGGTCTCGCGCACCATCGCCGGCGGCACTTCGGAAGTGCAGCGCAACATCGTCGCGACGCGCGGCCTCGGCCTCCCGCGCTCGTAGCCCGAAGGTCAGTCGAGCAGCCGCAACCCGGCTGCTCGCACGATCGGCTTGAAGTCGGAATCGAACGACATGATCGCCACGCAATTCGTCTCCAGCGCGACGAGCAGGTTCGCGTGGTCCACGACTGATGCGGTCTGGTCCTTCCACTTGAGGAAGCGCTGGAGGGCGTCGGCTTCGGTCCGCCCGGACACCGGTGCGACTCGCATCTGGGTGCCGGAGGTCTCATAAAGGGACGCGGCGATCTCGTGGCTGGACCGCCGGCAGAGCGCGAGCGCCTCGTACAGTGTCCAGTTGCTGGTCACAAATGAGGGACGCCCGGCCCGCCGCAAGCCGGTCATGACTCGCAGCAGTTCCGGGCGCCACTGGTCCCTCGTGACCACCATCGGCACGAGCGCGGAGGCATCGAGGAAGATGGCAGGCACTATTCCGGCCTGTACGGGGCCGGCTCTTCGGCCATGGACTGGACGTTCGGCCGCCGCTCATTTTCATCCTCAAGGTCGTACCGCAGCGGCAAATTGATGATCCGTGCCCCGCTATCCGCCGTTTCGAGGTCTTCGTTGAGTTCCGTGACCTCTTCCTGCCAGCGGTCGTAGGCGTCCCAATCGAATGCGCTTGCCGCCGAAACTTCGGGCCCGAGGTAGGCGCGAATGGCGTCCTCGACGACCCGTTTCATCGGCACGTGTGATTCGGCAGCGGCTACTTTGAGCCGCCGGTACAGGTTGGAGTCGTCAAATACGACGGTCAGTCGCTCACTCATTCCACCTACCTCCTTTCTCTTCGCACTTTAGCACACTCTCTCCCAAAAAAAACAAGCCTTTCACACTTTCGCACAATTTGCGCGCGCTGACCATGCAATCTGATCGGATTTTGGACTGGGCCAGGGGGTGAATGCGCTAGCTGAGGGCTTTGCCGCGGATGGCGAGTTCTCGTTCCAGCAGTTTGCGGGCGGCTCCGTCGAATGGGAATGTGCTGTTGCGAAACAGCCGCAGTGCTTCGAGCAGGGCCGCTCGTGCTCCGCTGACCATCTCGTCGCTGTAGCCCATGCGCACCCGGTGTTCGGCGAATTCGTGGAAGTCGCGCAGGTAGTGGCTCCCGTCCCCGCGGATGATGAGGTCGAGTTCGAGGTCCACGAAGCGGACGGAATCGCCGTCGATGGTCGCGGGCATGGCGACATCGCATTGCGCTTCCTGCAGCTCTCCAGTCTCGGTGAAGTAGAACGAGGTGGTCAGCATTCGTGCGGTCGAGAGGAAATAGACGACGTACGGCGTGGTATAGGCCGGGCGATTCGCTTTGAAGCTCGGGTGGATGCTGGCGTCGGAGAGGGTGGCGATCCAGCCCGGCTCGGGCCAGTCGACCAGTTCTGCCTGGAAGCGACGGCTTTCGTAGCCATTGAACTTCTGCTTGTAAACGGTCACGAGGCGTGTCATCGCGCTCCACCATAGCAAACGCCCGGCGGTTGAGGCCGGGCGTCTGAGTGATGCTCACTGAGCGCGGGGTTAGCCGCGCGGCAGGCCGAGGCCGCGGGTCGCGATGATCCCGCGCTGGATCTCGCTCGTGCCGGCAGCAATGGTGCCGCTCACACTGGAGAGATAGCTCGTGCCCTGGTCGATGATCTGGTGCTTCGAGCCATCGCGCAGGAGGCCCTTTGTCCCGAGCAGATGCATGCCCGTAAGCGCGATCCGCTGGCCCATCTCCGAACCGAACATCTTCGAGGTGCTCGCTTCGTAGTTCGGCACGCGCCCGGCTGCCTGCATCGTCGCGACGCGGTAGGCGAGGAGTGTCCCGACTTCCACTTCGACCGCGCGGTCAGCCAGTTCGAGCCGCACGCCCGGGCGATTCGAAACGAGGTCCGGGTTCGTCCTGGCGATGTTCTTGAGCCGCTCGACCGTCTTGCGGCCGCCAGCGAAGGAACCAATGCCGCTGCGTTCGAAGTCGAGCGCGACAGCCATGTGGTACCAGCCGCGGTTCACTTCGCCCACGACCTGCTTGGCCGGGATACGGACGTCTTCGAAGAACACTTCGTTGAAACCATGGCGGTCGGCCATGTTGATCAGCGGGCGAACGGAGACGCCCGGCGTCTTCATATCGACCATGAACATCGTGATGCCCTTATGCTTCGGCGCATCCGGGTCGGTGCGAGCGGCGAGCCAGCCCCAGTCGGCGAGGTGCCCGCCGGAGGTCCAGATCTTCGAGCCGTTGACGACGTATTCGTCGCCATCGCGGACGGCGCGGGTCTGGAGGGCGGCGAGGTCGGAACCGGCGCCCGGCTCGGAATAGAGCGTGCACCACCAGTCATCGGCGCCAGTGATGCGCGGGATGAACTGCTTACGCTGCTCGTCGGTGCCATAAAGCATCAGGCTCGGGCCAACCCAGGCGATACCCATGTTGCCGACTGGAGCGGCGGAATAGGCCATCTCCTCGTTGTAGACGAGCTGGCGCATGTGGCTGGCGCCACCGCCGCCGTACTCTTTCGGCCAGGCCATCGCGAGCCAGTCCTTCTGAGAGAGCTTCTTCTGGAACTGCATCGTGTAGTCGTACTCTTCCTGGTACGTCTTGAAGCCACCTTCGTAGCCTCGCTGCAGGCGCTCTTCCTCTGGTGGGAGTTCGGCCTTGATGAAGTCCTGGACTTCCTTCCGGAACGCTTCAACGTCCGGGTCGTAGTTAAATTTCACGGGGTACCCTCCGGGGTAATCTTTCGGTTCGCGCGAACTATAGCAAAGCCTCGCCCACACGTCAGCAAGATTCGATAGCGCTCATCGAAAGACTCTGAACCGCGTTCGCGTCTATGCGACGGCCGAGTAGCGCAGTCCTGGGGTCTCAGGCCGGCCAATCAATCCCATCCTTCGCCTGCAGTGCCCCGGGCACGCACTCGAACCTATGACGTATAGGCCCAAGCCGGTAGGATCAGCACGCTCGCGCGCGAGCCTCGATCACGCCGCCAAGGATTGCCCTTCATGCCAGTTGTTTCCATCCGGGACTTGAATCTCTACTACGAAGACACCGGCAAGGGTGACCCACTCGTCCTCATCATGGGCCTCAGCGGCGACCTCAAAGGCTGGGCCATGCAGGTCCCGGAGCTCGCGAAGCACTTCCGCGTCATCACCGTCGACAATCGCGGCGCCGGGCGCACGAGTGCCCCGGACCGGCCCTACAGCATCTCCCAGATGGCCGACGATGTCGCCGAGTTGATGACCCACCTCGGCGTGGATTCCGCCCACGTGGTCGGCTTCAGCATGGGCGGCTGCATCGCCCAGGAACTCGCCCTCAAGCACAAGGCGAAGGTGAAGAAGCTGGTCTTGCTCGCCTCCGCGCCGTACATCGATGGCTATAGCGAGGCGATTATCAACGCCTGGATTTCGGTTCGCCGTTCGAACCTGAGCCGCGAGCATATCGCCCGCCTCAGCGCCTGCTGGATCTATTCGCCCGAGTTCCTCGAGGACCGCGCGCGCCTCGACCGGGCGATTGCGAACAATCTCGCGAACCCGGTGCCGCAGCAGGACCACGCCTTCATCCGCCAGGCGACCGCTCTGCTCGCCTTTGATTCGCGTGAACGCCTCAAGGATGTAAAGCAGGAGACGCTCGTCATCGCCTGCGCCGAGGACAACCTCCTCCCGCCGCGCAACAGCGAGCGGCTGGCGAAGGCGATTGCAGGCAGCAAACTTGTGACCCTTCCCGGCGGCCACATCGGCATGGTCGAGCACGCCCCCGAGTTCAACGCCGCCATCCTCGAATTCCTCGGCGCCGCCGTTCCCGCCTGACCGATCCCGGACTGATACGAACCCATCGCTCCCCGCTATAATTCGGCGCGATGGTTGCCTTCGAGTTCAGCTTCGCACAGCGGCCCCACCCGCCCAACCCGGCGGACCTGTCCGGCCATGGCCTCGAATTGCGACCCTGGTCCGCCGAACTCGTCGCCCAGATGGCAACCTGGGGCGAACGCGGCTTCCCCTACCAGGCGTTCGACCTCGGCTATCTCCGGGACAAGGCGCGTGCCGCCGCGACGCTCGAATGGTCGGTCGCCGAGGCGCGTCACCGCCACTTCGTTGCCGTCGAAAACGGCATCGCGATCGGTCGCTGTTCGGTGAACCTGGAAGACGACAACGGGCTCTACATCTGGGCCGTCCATGTCCCGCCCGAACACGAAGGCCGCGGTGTCGCCCGCCGGATGCTCGCGGTGCTCATGAACTGGCTCGAACAGGTTGCCCCCGGCTACGACTTCATCCTCACGACGAACACGTTCGCCGAGCACGCCCATCGCGTGTATTTCGCCCTCGGGTTTACCGTACTCGAAACGCTCTGGGTTCACGACGAAGGCATCAGCCGCGCGATCTGGGACGTGCCCTTCGAACAGCGTCGCCGGGTGTCACCCCACATTCGCTTCTTCGATGGCGCCTGGCAGGTTCGGCAGCATCTCATGCAGCGCCGCGCGGGCACACCGATGCAAGTCCGCAGCGGAACCGCGGCAGCGGCTGCCCGCGAAGGCCGTCTACGGGAGAGCTGAAACCGGCGTCATCTTCGCCGCCCGCTCGTCATGCTCGGTCCAGGCGACATCCCCGAGCGCCATGAGGCCGCCCGTCACCAGCGAATGGCCACCGAGCAAGACCGGGATGGGCGCGTTCGCCGCCGCCAGGGTGAACTCCCGCAGCCACGGGTCGCGGATTCCGTCGCTGTCGAAAAGGTCGCTGCGGAAGCGATCTTCGCGCGACGGCGACAGGCCAAAATGCGCCTCAAGCACCCGCGCATCGAGCACGAGCGCGTCACCGAGTTCGGCCATTCGCACGAAGAAGCCTTCGAACCCGACCGCCTCCAGCAGGAACCCCAGCGCCGACCGCGCGAGGTGACCAGGCCCGGCTGCCGCCATTCCCCGCTCTTCG
This sequence comes from Tepidiformales bacterium, assembly GCA_038256595.1. Classification (GTDB taxonomy): domain Bacteria; phylum Chloroflexota; class Dehalococcoidia; order Tepidiformales; family Tepidiformaceae; genus JBBSKE01. The sequence goes on from JBBSKE010000004.1 coordinate 14,026, forward strand.
GCGAACATTCGCACGCGGCAGGCCGTCTCCCGCTCGAGGTGCTGCCAGGTGGCGCTCCCAACTCTCCCAGCGACCACCAGCTGGGCGTCCCGGTCGCAGATCATCGGCAGAATCGCCCGGTAGCGGCGCGCGAGCTCGGCTGCTGGTTCGCAGGCCAGCGCCATCGGCGCATCCAGCCCTCGCGAAAGGGACAGGACCGCCACGTCGGACGGCGTATCGACATCGAATTGGAGTTGGAGCGAGCGCGGCAGCGTGGTCACGGCCAGTCCCGCATCGTCCCGGAAGCGGCGGGGCAGGGCATTGTCGCGAATCACCGGCGAGATGCGGTCGATCGCCGGCGCCGGCCGCCAGGCACTGACATCGCCCGAGAAAAAGTTGTTCGTGAGCACACCGTCGATGCCGCTTTCGAGACAGGCCGCAATTGGCCGAATCGTCTCGACAGTCGCCAGGGCCAGCGCGCCACTCCCGGTGAGCGCGACCGCATCGAGACCGAATCGCCGCACGATCCCGGAGATTCGCTCCTGGAAGGCGAAGGTTCCGCCGGGGTCGGGGTCGGGGTCGGGGTCGATGGTCGCTCCCGAGCCGGCGAATGCGCCGGGCTCATCGGTGGCGATGATGACCTGCGCGACGCCAGCCTCCGCCGCGAGCGCCGCAAGCCGCCGGGCCGCCGCAATCCGCACGCCCGCGACCAGCCGCTCGGGCGCGGAATCGCCGCAGCCGCCATGGAGGATAATCAACGCCGAACGGTTCACGGGCACGGGTTCATGGTAGCCCGCAGCCCCGTATCCTGTATCGCGCAGCGGAACCGGGAGGGATGCGACATGACGAACCAGGACAACGGCACCAGTGAGGCGCTCGCCACCATGCAGGCGGCGGCCGCAGCCGCGATCGATGCCGCAAGTGCGCAGCTTCGCGAACTCAGCCTCGATATCCACGCGAACCCGGAGCTGCTCTTCCAGGAGCATCGCGCCCACGCCCTCCTCAGCGACTACCTCGAAAAGCAGGGCTTCCAGGTCGAGCGCGGCGCCTACGAACTCGCGACCGCCTTCGAAGCGACCACCGGCAGCGGCGGGCCGACGCTCGCGGTTTATTCGGAATACGACGCCCTGCCCGGGATCGGCCACGCATGTGGACATAACCTGATCGCCATCTCCGGGGTGGCCACCGCGCTCGCCCTCAAGGCGGCACTCGGCGAGGGCCAGGGCACCGTCGTGCTGCTCGGCAGCCCGGCCGAAGAGGGCGGCGGCGGCAAGATCTTCATGCACGAACGCGGTGCCCTCGAAGGCGTCGATGCGGCCCTCATGCTCCATCCCGCGCCGGACGATTCGGTCTGGTTCACCTCGAACGCCATCCAGTCGCTGCGGCTCGAATACTTCGGCAAGAACGCGCACGCCGCCGGCTCGCCCTGGGAGGGCGTGAACGCGCTCGATGCGATGGTCGCCGCCTACAACAACGTCTCGATGCTGCGCCAGCAGATGCACCCCAGCGACCGCGTCCACGGTGTCATTCTCGAAGGCGGCCTCAAGCCGAACATCATCCCCGACCACACGCTCGCCGAGTGGTACATCCGCGCCGCGACAATCGGCGAACTGCACGCCCTCAAGCCGCGCGTCGTCGCCTGCTTCGAAGCGGCCGCACAGGCGACCGGGTGCACGATGGAGCTGACCTGGACCGGCCGCGAATACGCCGACGTGCTTACGAACGACGCGATGGGCGAACGCTACGCCACGCACCTGCGGGCGCTCGGCGGCTCGGTCGCTGCGAAGGGCGAACCGGGCTTCGGTGGCTTCTCGACCGATATGGGCAATGTGAGCTACGTGGTCCCGAGCATCCACCCGATGTTCCGCATCCCCGTGACCCCCGGCGCCGGCAACCACACCGCCGGGTTCACCGCCTGCGCCGCCACCGAAGAGGCCCACGCCGCCACCCTGCGCGCCTCGAAAGCCCTCGCCTTCGCCGCCCTGGACCTGTACACGGACCCGGAACTTCTGGCGGCTGCGAAAGCGGAGTTTGCGCGCGCGACTGCCTAGTCTGCAACGATAACTTGCGCGCAACGGTATCCGGCGGTTCGAATCAGCCTATCGCGAGTTCTGATCACGGAGGAAAATCGCGGCGGCTCGCGTGTTCAATGAGATGTCGGTCAGGACTCTGCCCTGCTCCAGAAGGAGACGAGTGGAAATGAACACCATCGTGGCTACAATTACCGATGCGAGGAACGCTCCAAATCCCCACGCTCCGCCCAGCAAGATGCCGGCAACAAGTCCAGAGATGACTATCGCGACGACGATTACGTATGACACGATCTCAGAAAACTTAGCGGCAGCAGCTATCATTGGATACCCGCTTGCGCCCAGCGGTTGCTCCGGAACCCGGCCCTGTTGCCGCCTGGTTTCACTCTTCGGAGAAGATATTTCCGAGGCATCGTTCGTCCCAACTGGCGCCACCGTCGGTTTGGACTTTGGAGTTGTGGCGAAGGCGGTGCTCGCTGGGCGCCGAGCAGGTCCGAAATGGATCGCTACTGATGCGACCCAACCAACGACATCGTCCGCCCCAACTTTCGTGAACCCAGGATTGGAATTTCGATCCAGTACTTCGACCATTTGTCCAACAGAAAGAGTCGCAAGGACTGGGCTGGTAGCCGCTGGTTGTTCGCGAAGCGCTGTGTTGTTGTAGTCGATACGGCCAAGCTCTGGCGAAGTCACGGCATTCCTCCAAACGCCAATGAAAGTGGCGCGGGCCGGAATATATGAAGTCTTCGAACACAAGTCAATACTAACGATACAGCGTGGCAAAAGTTAGCCGAAGAACTGAAGGTAACTTGTACAGTTGTACGACGAATTGCCCGATGATAATGAGACATTAAGTTGCCACAAATTACTACCCAGCCGCCCGCGCCGCCTCGATCTTCCCCAGGCTCGCCCGGCGCCACAAAGCCAGCAATACCGCCACCACCAGCACGCTCACGCCCATGCCCATCAGCACTGGCCGGTCGCCGACTTCGTCCGCAAGCCAGCCCATCGGCAGCGCCATGATCGAACTCAGGGACATCGCCATCATCGTCAGCGAGGCGATTCGGCCCATGTAGGCGACTTCCGCCGCGCGCAATGCGACCGCGAGGTTCAGCACCTGGAAGCCGCTCGTGCCGATGCCGAGGAAAAGCATGACAATCGCCGCCGTACCGAGATTCGGCGCCAGTCCCAGGCCAATCAGCGACGCGCCAAAGACCAGGTTGCACCCGAGGAGGAGCTTCGGAGCGCGCTTCGAATCCGCCATCGAGGCGGCCACCAGGCTGATGAAGAACCCGCCGACGGCCGCCACGCCGAGCAGCAGGCCGAGGTTCGAGGTCCCGGTTTCGAGTTCGCGCCGGACATAACCAGGCAGCAGCGTGATGTACGGGTTCCCGCAGATGGTGAGCAGAAGGAAGCCGCCGAGCACGAGCCGGATCTCCGGGTTCGCCCAGGCGTACTTCATCCCGGTCCCAGTCTCGCGGAGGATGTTGGGCGAGCCGCTCGCGCGCAGTGGCGCCTTCGTGCCCGGCAGCTGCGTCATCGTGATCATGCCGACCAGGAAGAACGAGCCCATGACTGCGTAGGTCCCGGCCGACCCGAACAGCGACCAGCCGATCAGGATACCTGCGAGGAACGGCCCGGCGACCTGCATCACGGTCATCGCGAGTTGCCCGAGGGCGACCGCGTTGCCGCGCTGGGCGGGCGTCGCCACCTCGCCGATGTAGGCGTTTCGCACCGAGCGAATCATCGCGAACATGACGCCGCTGATGAACGCGCTGACCGCCAGCAGCGGAATCGAGATGAAACCAGACGTAATCGCGAAGCCGACTGTGAAGAACGTGGCGCAGAGAATCGCCTGGCAGGTGATCAGCATCGCCCGCTTCGAGACGCGGTCGGCGAGCGTTCCCCCGAGCGGCGCGATGAACAGCATCGCCAGCCCCATGCCGAGCGTCACCGTGCCGACCGCACGGCTGTTCCCGGTGAGGTCGAAGGCGACGACACCCTGGGCCGTCTGGTTCATGGTCACGCCGGCGAAATTGAGCAGCGTGCCAATCCAGAGGATGCGCAGGTTGCGGTCTTCCAGTGAGTCGAACGTGCGGTGGAACCAGCGCGCGGTCGAAGCTCGCAGGCCTGTTGCCGCTTCCGTCGCGGTCGCCGGGATACCTTCGATTGCCAAGCAGGATGCTCCGCCGGAGGGCCCGGTTGTGCCGGATTATAGCGACTGCGTGCGGCGACGAAACGGCCGCTGACCTGTCGCCGGGCAGACATCTTTGTCGCGGTGACAATCGCCTGTTGACGTTCGCCGAACGAATGTTCTAGCGTCATAAGGACATGCCCAGCAGACAGATCTCTGACAGCTTCGTGCGAGGCGACGATAACGCATTGCTCCCGTACCATAGTCCGCAATACGTTGGTCCACGGTGCGCCGTGGGCTACGCCAGCCGCAAGCCTCCGGGCCGGTCGCGGCAGTTTATCTCACAGCACGAGGACTCAAGGACATGAAAGTCGTCTTTTTCGAAGACGTTGAAGGCACCGCGCGCGTCGGCGATATCAAGGATGTGAAGAACGGGTTCGCCCGCAATTTCCTCCTCCCTCGCAACATCGCTGGCGCCACCAACAAGGACAACCTCACCCGCGCCAACTCCCTCGCCCAGAAGGACGCCCGCCGCCAGGAGCGTCTCGACGCCGAGGCCCGCACCACCACGTCGCAAATTGGCGATGTTCGCGTGCAGATCCCGGCCCGCGTCGGCGAGTCCGGCCGCCTCTTCGGCTCGGTCACGAACCGCGACATCGCCGAGAAGCTCTCCGAACTCACCGGCCTCACCATCGATTCGCACATCGTCCTCCTCCCGGAGCCGATTCGCGAACTCGGCGAGCGTCTCGTCTCGATCAAGTTCACCCGTAACGTGATCGTCGAAGTGCCCGTCGAAGTCATCCCGGACGAAGAATCGAAGCCGGTGGTCGCCCGCCTGCTCGCCGAACGCGAAGCACTCGCCGCGCACGAAGCCAAGAAGAAGGCCGAGGCCGAATACGCCGCAGCCCTCGCCGCCGGCACCCTGCCGGGTGCAGCTTCGACGGAAACCGCCGAAACCGAAGAGTCCGAAGCCGAATAACTGCTCGTGAAAGGAGGAGATAGGGAACAACGCCGGTAGCCACACCGCGGCCATCGCCTGTCCCTCCTTGTCATGACCTACCCCTTCGAAAAACTCCCCCCTCACGACGTTGAAGCCGAAGAAGCCGTCATCGCCGCCGCCATGGTCGATGCCGACGCTATCTACCGGATCGCGCCGATTCTCAAGCCCTCCGATTTCTTCCGCGAGAAGAACGCGTGGGTCTACCAGGCCTGCACCGACCTCTGGGCCCGCGATGAGGCGATCAACCAGATCACCGTCGCCCACGAACTCGCCCGAGCCGAACGGCTCGACGATGTTGGCGGCCAGGCCTACCTCGCCGACACGATTCGCCGCCTCCCCACGAGTGTCGGCGTCGAGTTCTATGCGCAGATCGTCAAGCGCGACTCCACCTATCGCGGCCTGATCAACGCAGCCAGCGGGATCATGGGCCTCGCCTTCGAAGCGCCCGCGGACATCGAATCGGTCCTCGCGAAGAGCGAAGGGCTGCTTGCGGCGCTCCGTGGCGGCGCGAACTTCCGCGATTTCGTCCACATCGGCCAGATTCTCCAGTCCTACCTGCAGGAAGACGCCGACACCGTCGCCCTCCGCGAGAACCAGTCGATCCAGAGCGGCTATAGCGACCTCGATATGCTCCTCGGCGGCCTCAAGCGGTCGGACCTCGTGATTGTCGGCGCCCGCCCGAGCGTCGGTAAGTCCAGTTTCGCGCTCGGCATCGCCCGCAACGCCGCGGTCAACCAGAAGATGAACGTCGCCTTCTTCTCGCTCGAAATGTCGTCCGAACAGCTCGCCGTGCGCCTGCTTTCGGGCGAATCGAACGTCGACAACACGCGCCTCCGCCTCGGCCAGCAGTCCGAACTCGAAGAGCGGCGCATTATCCAGGCGACCGGCGTGCTTTCGGAGGCGAACATCTGGTTCGATGACTCGCCGGCGATGACGGCGGCCGAACTGCGCGCAAAATCCCGCCGTCTCCACGGAAAGGTGCCGAACGGCCTCGATCTCATCCTGATCGACTACCTGCAGCTCATGCAGGGCGAAGGCAGCAGCAACGGGCGCGAAAACCGCGTCCAGGAGATTAGCTACATCTCGCGCACGCTCAAGGGCCTTGCGCGCGAGCTGAACGTGCCGATCGTGGCCCTCGCCCAGCTCTCGCGCGCAATCGAGCAGCGCCACCCGCGCACACCGCTGCTCTCCGACCTTCGCGACTCCGGTTCCATCGAGCAGGACGCGGATGTCGTGATGTTCCTCAGCCGCGAAGACATGTACGTGACCCCCGAGCAGTGGGCCGAGCAGCACCCGGAGCTCCCGGCGAGCGCCTACCCCAAGGGTGTCGCCCAGGTCGCGGTCGCGAAGCATCGCAACGGCCCAACCGGCACGGTCGAACTGCGATTCCGCGAGAAACTGGCCAAATTCGAGGATTGGCGGCTGCGCACGGACGACGGCCTGTGAGCGACACGCCCGGGTTCGAAGGCTTCGCCGGCATTAGCCATTCGACAGCCATCCCAAACGTGTTCTTCTCGGCGGTCCTGCCCCGGATGCGCGCTGCGGACGAGCTGCTCGCGTTTCTCTGGCTCGCGCGATGCGTGCAGGAGCAGCGCGGCGATGCGCGATTCGCCACCGCCGAGCAAGTCTGGGCCCAGGAAGGCGCGCCGGACGCCTTCGATACCCTCGGCACGGGCTTCGCGGGGCTTGTTTCGGGGCTCGATGCCTGCGTCGAACTTGGCGCGGCGCTCGCGATGCAACTCCGCGGCGCGGCGGGCGAGCAGGTGGTCTACTTCGTCAACAATCCCGGCTCGCGGCGAACGGTCGGGCGAGCCCGCGGCGGCGAAATTCGGCTCCTGCCCGAGACCGTCGCCATCCCGGTAATGGTCGAAACGCGGCCCAGTATCTTCCGCCTCTACGAAGAAAATGTCGGCACAATCACCCCGCTGATGGGCGAACGGCTGGTCACTGCCGCCGAAACCTACCCCGCGGAGTGGATTCACGACGCATTCCAGGTCGCGGTCGAGTTGAACGTGCGAAACTGGCGGTACATCGAGCGCATCTTGCAGCGCTGGACGGCGGAGGGCCGGAATGAAGGAACTGAGGACGATACTCTCGAAGACCGTAAACGCCGGTACCTTGGCGGGGACCTCGGCCACATCGTCCGCTACCGCTAGCGAACCGGACGAGGAGATCGACTGCGAGATCTGTGGAGGCGCCGGCTTCTTGCGCCGCAAGCGCGACCTCGACGACCCGCTGTTCGGCCGCGTCGAGACCTGCGAGTGCCGCCTCGATGAAGCCGTCGATGAGCGGCAGTCGCGCCTCGAACGGCTGAGTAACCTCGGAACCCTCACGCGCTTCACCTTCGAGACCCTCAAGACCGAGGGCCGCGACCCATCGTTCAAGCGCCAGCTCGAGATCGCACGCGGGTTTGCGCTGGCGCCGTCCGGCTGGCTGGCCATCCAGGGCGCGAGCGGCTCCGGCAAGACACACCTCGCCGCGGCGATCGCGAACGAGCGCATCGCCACCGGGCAGCCCGTGCTCTTCATGGTCGCCGCGGACCTGCTCGACCGCCTTCGCTCGAGCTACGAACCGGACGGCGACGACGATGTCGGCTTCGACTACCTCTTTGAGCAGGTGCGCAATGCCCCGCTGCTCATCCTCGATGATGTCGATGCGGTCTCGCAGACGCCGTGGGCGAAGGAGAAACTGACGCAGGTCGTCAACCATCGCTACAACCTGCTGCTGCCGACCGTGTTCACGAGCACCCAGGCCACAACCGCGCTCGAGGAACGGCTCGCGACCCGCCTCGGCGACGAGTCGTTGACCCGCGTGCTGGCGTTGAGGACGGTCGAACGGGAGCTCTACCGCCAGGTCGGTGGTATGACGCGCCAGCGCCTCGCCGAAATGAGTTTCCGCGACTTTGACCTCTCCGGCGCGCGGCTCGGCACCGAAGAGCGCGACTCGCTCGATTCGGCGTTCCGGGCGGCCCACGCGTTCGCCGAGAATCCGCACGGCTGGCTGCTCCTGCAGGGTGCCAACGGCTGCGGAAAGACGCATCTCGCGGCGGCCATCGCGAACCGCGCCCTTGCCGATGGGATCAGCGTGTTCTTCGCGGTTGTCCCAGACCTGCTGGACGAACTGCGCAGTGGGTTCGCGCCGGGCAAAGAGGGCGCCTACGACGAACTCTTCTCGCAGATCCGGAACGCCCCGCTCCTGATTCTCGACGACTTCGGCGCCCAGCGGTCCGCTTCCTGGGCCGAAGAGAAGCTCTACCAGGTGGTCAACTACCGCACGATTGCCGAGCTTCCCGGCGTCATCACGACCGACCGGAGCATCAACGAACTGCAGGCGACCTTCCCCCGCATCGTCTCGCGCATCATCGACCCGCGGGCGGGAAATATCGTCGGCATCCTCGCGCCGCATTACCGGCTTGGGCGAGCCTTTACCGCAGCATCGACGGACCGCAGCCAGCGCCGCCGCTAGCCTCGCAAGATTGCTACTTCGCACGATGCGAAGCCGCCGCCGCCAGCAATTCGCGGGCGGCGGTGAGGGTCGCCTCGGTCTCACCGCCCAGCATCGCCGCGATCTCGGCCTCGCGCTCGACACCCGTGACTGCGCGCACTTCGCTCCAGGTGCGCGTCCCGTCGGTCTGCTTCGTCACGTTAAAATGCGAGGCGCCGAAGGCGGCGACCTGTGGCAGATGCGTGATGCAGAGCACCTGGTGACGCTCGGCGAGCTTGCGCAGGGCTGCACCGACGAGTGACCCCGCCCGCCCGCCGACACCTTCGTCGACCTCATCGAAGACGATGACGCGCGGCTCCGCGGAGGCCGAGAGCACCGCCGACAACGCCAGCAGGAAGCGGGACGTTTCGCCGCCACTTGCAACGGCTGCGAGCGGACGGGCTGCTTCGCCGGGGTTGAACGAGGCGAGGAACTCGACCCGGTCGATGCCACTCTCCGAGAGTGCGCGCGGGTGCGTGTCGGGCCGTTCGCAGCCGGGTTTCCAGTCCGCGCCGACGAGTTCGAAGTCGGGAATGGCGACGCCGATGCCGCCCGAGTCGTCGCTGCAGGCGAAGCCGATCGCGAGCGCCGCGCGGCCCATGCCGAGGGCTTCCAGTTCGTTCGAGACCGCGGCGACGAGCCGGGCCGCAGCTTCGCGCCGCCGCGACGAGAGTTCGAGCACCATCGGTTCGAGTTCTGCAACGATTGCCGCCGCCCGCGCTTCGAGTTCGGTAACCGATTCCTCGGCGCCGCTGAGCGCGGCGAGCCGTTCGCAGGCGGAATCGTAGTAGGCGAGCACGTCCGCCACCGTGTCGCCGTATTTCCGCTTGAGTCGGGCGATTGTGTCGAGACGCTCACTGAGTTCGGTGAGCCGCTCGGGATCGAGGTCCAGGGCATCGCGATAGGAGCGGATGGCACGGGCAAGGTCATCCGCAGTGCTTTCGAACAACAGCGCAGCATCGCGAATTTCGGTTGCCCCGGAGTCGCGCTCGGCGATTTCGGCCGCCGATGCGGAAATGTTGCCCACGGAACCATCCGCGAGCGCGAGCAGGGCGGCCGCTGCCGCTTCGAGGAGGCGGTCCGCGTTACCCAGCCGGGCAGCTTCGACACGCAACTCCTCGTCCTCGCGCTCCTGGAGGCCGGCGGCGGCGATCTCTTCGGTTTCGAAACGCAGCTGATCGAGCTGGCGCTCGCGTTCGCGCTGGCCAGTGACCAGCGACTCTGCTCGGCGGCGAACCGCCCGCAGTTCACGCGCGCGTTCGCCGACGGCAGTTCGCAGCGGGATGAGCCCGGCGAATGTGTCCAGCAGGTCGCGCTGTTCAGAGGGCCGCAGAATTGCTGTCTGCTCGGATTGGCCATGGACATCGACCAGCCGAGAGGCGAGGGCGAGGAGGTCGTCGTTCGATGCCGGGGCGCCGTTGTGGCGAGCCGTGGCCCGGCCAGTGCGCGAGACCGAGCGTTCGAGCCGCTGTTCGCCGTTCGCCCAGGCTACCTGGACGGTGGCGCGTTCGGCTCCTGTGGCGATGACCTCGCGGCCGCGACGCGCGCCAAAGGCAAACGCGAGCGCATCGACGACGAGCGACTTGCCCGCCCCAGTTTCGCCGGTGAAAACGGTCAGCCCGGGGCCAAGCTGGACGGAGACTTCGCGAGCTACGCCGAAATCGGCAACGCGAATCTCCTCAAGCACGGTTCCCCATGGCGCTGGAGAGCTGGAACTCGAGTTTTTCCGCGAGTTCTGCATAGAAGGTGGACGGTGGTCTGAAACGTACAAAGCGAAGCTCATGTTCGCTGACTTTCACGGTAACTCGAACACCACTTGTCACACTTACATCTTCTTGACCATCGACGCTGAGGATTGCGCCGTGGTCGGAGGTCGCCTGGAGCTCCACTTCGGACGATTCTTCGAGCACGAGCGAGCGGCCGAGCGCCATGTGCGCCGAGACCGGCGTGACCACCAGGTGCCGCTCCGTGGGCGCGAGAATCGGCCCGCCAGCGCTGAGCGAGTAGCCCGTGCTGCCGGTCGGGCTGGCGACGATGATGCCGTCGCAGCGGTAGTTCGCGACATGCGCGCCATCGACTCTCAGGGCCACATTAATTGGCCGCCCGGGGAGTCGCCGGCTGATGACAATGTCGTTCAGGCCGTGGTAGGTCATGACCACCGAGTCGGGCCGCTCCATCACATCGCCGCGCACCAGCATGCGTTGCTCGATGCGCCAGTCTTCGGCCGCGATCCGGTCGAGCGAATCGAACAGCTGGTCGGGGTTCATCTCCGTGAGGAAGCCGAGGTTGCCCATGTTCACGCCCAGCACGGGGACGATGGTCCCGCGGGCGACGCGCGCCGCTCGCAACACGGTGCCATCGCCGCCAATCGCGACCAACAGGCCGGCCGTCTCGAGCTGGTGGTCGGCGGTCTCGTCCCAGGCGGAGCAGACGAACGTCTGGACGCCGCGCGCCTCCATGCTCGATGCGAAACGCCAGGATGCCGCCGCCGCACCTTCGCTCGCGGGGTGATGAAAGATGACCGTGCGCTTCAACATTCCGATGCCCTTCGAGCCGGGGTCGCGAGGTACACGAGGTACTCCACATTCCCTTCGCCACCGCGGATGGGCGATTCTATCATCCCGCGCACCTGCCAGCCCGCCGCCACCAGCCATTCCTGGAACTCGGCGACCATTCGCGCGCGCAATTCCACGTCCTTTATTACCCCGGTGCGCGGCACATCCGCTCGGCCGGCTTCGAACTGCGGCTTGAACAGCACGACCCCGGGGACATCACCGGCGACTTGCGCTTCGACCGAGGGCAGCACTTTTCGCAGGGAAATGAACGACAGGTCGGCCACGAAGAACCCGATGTCTGGCGGCAATTCGGGAAGGTCGCGCGCGTTTGTGCCCTCGAGCAGGGTGACGCGCGGGTCATCCCGCAGCTTCGCGTGGAGCTGTGCCCGGCCGACATCGACCGCCAGCACGGAGGCTGCTCCGTGCTGCAGGAGGCAATCGGTGAACCCGCCGGTGGAGGCGCCGAGGTCCATGCAGGCGAGGCCGGCGACTTCGATCGCGAACGATTCGAGCGCGCCTTCGAGCTTGTGGCCGCCGCGGCTGACGAATCGCTCGGGCGCGATCAGCTCCATCGCCGCGGTTTCGTCGAGCATGGTCGCGGGCTTCACGAGCACCGTCGTGCCCACCCGCGCGCGTCCCGCCATGATCAGCGTCCGCGCGCGCTCGCGGCTCTCGGCGAGGCCCAGCTGAACCATCAGGACATCGGCGCGAATCTTTCCCATTGATTTAGCCTAGCAGCCGCTCTCTCTGCGCGAACTGGCGGCGCCCGCTACGATGAAGATATGACGGAAATTGTGACTCCTGCGACCGAGCGGGGCGGCCGGATCACCGCCCGGCAGGCGACCTGGCTCGGCGCCCTCGTGCTCGTAATCGTGGCCATCGACCAGGTGACGAAATGGGCCGTTCGCGCGAATATCGACCGCGGCGATTCGATCCCCGAAGAGGGCATCTTCCGGCTCGTACACTATTCGAATACTGGCGCCGCATTCGGCATCCTCCAGGGCGCGGGCACGCTGCTCGCGCTGACGAGCATCATTGGCGTGGTCGCTATCATCGTCTACGTCGCAAGCCCCGCGTTCGGTCAGCCGCACATGCGATTCGGCTTCTCGCTCATGCTCGCGGGCGCCCTCGGCAACCTGATCGACCGCCTCATGCACGGCGAAGTGACCGACTTCCTCAAGGTTCCGAACTGGCCCGCGTTCAACGTCGCCGATTCGGCTATCACAATCGGTGTACTCTTGTTGTTATGGACATTGCTGCGGGACGACAGCCCGGAACCCCAATCCTCAAATTAGCCGCCGACTGGGAAGGCCGGGTCGATGCCGCAATCGTGCGTGCCCTCCCCGACCTCACCCGTGGGCACATCCAGCGACTCATCGATTCCGGCTTCGTGACCGTGAATGGCGAGGCGGTGCGCAAGTCGCATCAGCTGCGCATGGGCGACGAACTCGTCGTCATCGAACCGATCGTCGATACCACCCCGCAAGATTCGGGTCTCGACCTGCCGATTCTCTACGAAGATGACCAGATGGCGGTCATCAACAAGCCGGAGGGCCTCTCGGTCCACGGCGGGCAGAACGACACCTCGCCCTGCGTCGCGATGTGGTGGCACTATCGTCTCACGGACCCGGGCGCCTTCCTCGGCGTCGAACGGCCGGGCATCGTCCATCGTCTCGACAAGGACACGACCGGCGTCCTCCTGCTGGCGAAGACGCCCTCCGCCCAGGCCGCCCTGAGCAAGGCATTCGAACAGCGCACCACGCAAAAGACCTACCTCGCGATCTGCGACGGTATCCCCTCGCGCGAACGTGCCGTTGTCGACGCTGCGATTGGCCGCTCGACGGGTGACCGCACGCGCATGGCGGTCACCCGCAACGGGCGCGAATCCCGCACCGAATACGAAGTCATCGGCGCCCAGCGCGAGATGTCGTTCCTTAAGGTGAAGCCCGAGACCGGCCGCACGCACCAGATTCGCGTCCACCTCGCGGCAATCCACTGCCCGGTGCATCACGACCGCATCTACGGGCACGAACGCCACGAGGGCCCCGGCCGCCAGCTCCTCCACGCCTACCAGATCACGGTGCCGCACCCCTCGGGCGGTTCGCTCACCGTGACTGCGCCACTTCCCGCAGATATGGAAGACGACGTACGCTCGATCGCGGGCGAAGCCGTCATGCTGGAGTATCGATCTCCGCGCCCTCCCGTTCTCATTCGCGACTAACCCGTCGCATCTTCGCAGGTGATTCTATTGGCTCGACCTATTCGTACTCGGTATGCCCCCAGCCCGACCGGCGACCCGCACATCGGCAACATCCGTTCCGCGCTGTTCAGCTGGGCCTTTGCCCGGGCGAACGGTGGCCAGTTCATCCTGCGAATCGAAGACACCGACCAGGCGCGCCTCGTCGAGACCTCGCTCGAAGCGATCAAGCAGAGCCTTAGCTGGCTGGGGATCGATTGGGACGAAGGGCCGGACATCGATGGACCCCATGCGCCCTATTTCCAGTCGAAGCGGCTGCCGCTCTACCAGAATGCGGCCCAGTTCCTGATCGAAAATGGCCGCGCCTACCGTTGTTTCTGCACGGCCGAACGGCTCGCCGAGATGCGCGCGTCCCAGGAGGCGCGGAAGCTGCCGCCCGGTTACGACGGCCTCTGCCGCGCCATCGACCCGGAAGAATCGAAGGCTCGCAGCCTGCGCGAACGGTACGTGATTCGCTTCAGGATGAAGGACCGCGGCACGACCGTCGTGAACGACCTGATTCGCGGCGAAGTGGTCTTCGACAACGCCCTCCAGGACGATTTCGTCGCCCTCAAGTCCGATGGCTACCCCACCTACCACCTCGCCGTCGTCGTCGATGACACCGAGATGGAGATCACCCACGCCATCCGCGGCGACGAGTGGATTTCGAGCGCGCCAAAGCACATCCAGCTCTACGAGGCGATGGGCTGGGTGGCGCCGGAGTGGGCCCACCTGCCGCTCATCCTCGGCCAGGACCACAAGAAGCTCAGTAAGCGAAGCGGCGACACCGCCCTCCTCGACTATCGCCGCAACGGCTACCTCCCGGCGGCGATGGTCAACTTCCTCGCCTTCCTCGGCTGGTCGCTCGATGACCACACGAGCCACATCACGCGCGAACAGCTGATGGAATCGTTCGATATCCGCCGCGTTGTTCCCAACCCGGCCGTCTTCGATGTCGTGCGCCTTGATAACCTGAACGGCCACTACATCCGGGCGATGGACCCCGCTGCCTGGCTCGAAACGGTCACGGACTGGGCCGAACGCCACCTCCCCGAGAGCATCGCCCGCCCGCTCGACCCGGATTTGCTCGCGAGCGCCGCAGCGTTGCTCCAGGAGCGATGCGCGCGCCTCGACGAGATTGCGCCGAGCGTCCAGTTCCTCTTCGGCCGACACGCCCCGGCCTATTCGCAGGCGACGCTGACCGAGAAGATCGCCGGCGATTCCGCGCTGGCTGTGCGTGTCATCCTCGAAGCGCAAACCGCCCTGGGCGCGCTCGAGATCTTCGACAAGGCAAGCATCGAAGCCGCCATTCGCGGCATGGAAGCGCCCCTCGCGACGAAACTGCGCAAGTTCGTCTCAGTCCTCTACGTCGCGATGATGGGCCGCCCCCAGGGCATCCCGCTCTTCGACTCGATGGAGCTCCTCGGCCGCGAAACCGTCACCGAGCGCCTGAAGCGAGCGTTGGATGTGGCCGAGGCGTA
>JBBSKE010000005.1:0-27176 GCA_038256595.1 Tepidiformales bacterium
CCAAAGAACCGCGACCGGAAGAGAGCGGGTGGGTGACCTGCCGCCGAGACGACAACACTGGGCACGATCGCGACTCGGGCGCTTGCCCAGGCACTTCCGCAGCCCTCTGGGCGACGCCGTCGCCCCTCCAACGGTCCCAGGCTGCGCTGCCTCGCCCGGGAATAGTCACCTGCGATGGCGAATCACCCACCCGCTCGTTGCCAGTCGCGGTTCTGCCGTTGGTTGCCAGGTCTGCCTTCGTTGCCTGCACGCCTATCCCGCCCGCTTTCGCCACCTTCGCACACCCCATACCATTCGCAGATGGCCGCTCGTCCGCTCGCTGCGATTCTCACGCTTGGCTGCAAGCTCAACCTCGCCGACTCCGAGGAGATTGCGCGCGGGCTGCGGGGCGCGGGGTTCGATGTCGTCGACCGCGTCTGCGAGGCGGACGCATACGTTATTAATACGTGCTCCGTGACCCATGTCGCCGACCGTAAGTCCCGCAGCCTCGTGCGCACCGTGCGGCGGCTTTCGCCCGGAGCGGCAGTGACGGTCACCGGCTGCTTCCCCCAGTCCGCCGGCTTCGATGCGACCCGCGACCTCGGCGCCGACTTCGTCACCGGCACGCGCAGCAGCGACAAGCGCGACCTCGTCGCCTTCCTCAGCGAACGCGGACCATCTGCTCCCAGCACCACCGAATCGACCGAGCCGGCGCTCCACACGCGCGCCTTCATCAAGGCGCAGGAGGGCTGCAACGACGTCTGCGCGTTCTGCATCGTCCCCCGCACGCGCGGCCGCGAGGAGTCGCGCAGCATCGCCACCGTGGTCGCCGAAGTGCAGGCAGCGGTCGCGAACGGCGCGCGCGAGGCGGTCATCACTGGCACGCAGCTCGGCGCCTGGGGCCGCGATTTCGACCCGCCGCTCGCGCCACACCAACTGATTACAGGCATCCTCCAGGAGACGAGCGTCACCCGCCTGCGATTCTCCTCGCTCCAGCCGCAGGACATCATGCCCGGACTGCTCGCCCACTGGCACGACCCGCGCCTGATGCCGCACTTTCATCTCGCGCTCCAGTCGGGCAGCGAGGCCGTCCTTCGCCGCATGCGCCGCCGCTATTCGGCTGCCGAATTCGTCGATGCGGCCAGCCGCATCCGCGCCGCCGTCCCGGGAGTCGCCATCACGACCGACATCATCGCCGGCTTCCCGGGCGAAACGGATGTCGAGTTCGAGGAAACGCTCGCGCTCGCCCGCGAGGTGCAGTTCGCGCGCATCCACGCCTTCCCCTACTCGCAACGGTCACACACGGGCGCGGCGCGGATGCCCGGGCAGGTTCCGCACGCCATCCGCCAGGAACGGATGCGCATCCTCCGGGCCCTCAGCGACGAACAGGCTGCGTCGTTCAATGGCAGCTTCCTCGGCACGAACCGGCCCGTGCTCTGGGAGCAGCCTCGCGAAATCGAGGGCGAAACGGCATGGTTCGGCCACACAGACAACTACATCCCGGTCTACGCGCCCGGGATTGCCGCGAATCTTCATAACCGCATTACCAGCACCCAACTTACGACGCGCTACCATGACGGCATCCGCGGAATCCCATTCGGTGTTGCCCCATGACTACGTTTAACCGTGCCTGTCTCGCCATTTACAGCAGTATCTGGATCCTCGCCTGCCTGGGCGTCATAACGCTCGCCTGGAATCGCACTGAGAAGCTCGACCTGAGCGCCGGCGACCTGAATATCCAGGCGTTTATCGATACGAGCGACAGCGTGCGGCTCGGCTTCACGGCCCTCGTCGCCTCGCTGGCGCTGCTCGGCGTCGCGACCCTCGTGGCCGCGCTTTCGAACCCGAAGGCGAACGAGCGCCGCCCCTCCGAGGCGCGCATGCTCCAGGTTCGCGGCGAAGATGGTGGCGTCGCCCGCGTGCCGATGGCGAACATCGAGGCGCTCCTCCGCACCGAACTCGAAGCCTTCCCCGAGATTCGCATGGCCAACGCTCGCATTCGTGCCCACCAGGGCACTGTCGAGACCGACCTTGACCTGACCGTCGCGCCGGACGCCTCGGTTGGCTACGTCGAAGCGCTCGCGACCGAGGTCGCCATTTCGGTGCTGCGCGACCGCATCGGGGTCGAAGCCTACTCCCGCCCGGAGGTCCGCTGTGCGTTCGATACCAATGCGGCGAAGGCGGCCAACTTCGGTGGCGAACCCCGGCTCGGCGCGAACCAGGTGATCGACTACATCGACCCCGAGCCGCTCCCGAAAATCCAGTGGGAGGCGCCGGAGACGCGCAGCCAGGCCCGCCCGCGCCCGACCTGGCGCCAGCCCGCCGACTGGGAGCCCGCCGCCGATGAGTGAGCACGAGCGCCCCGCGCCGCCGGTGATGGCGGAGCTTCCCTGGGTTCTCGAAGCGCTGCTCTTCGTCTCCGATGAGCCGCTCTCGCTCAGCCACCTCGCCCGCGCCGCCGGGGTTGGCGAAGGCGCCGCCCGCCGCGCGCTCGTGCAGTTGCGGCAGGATTACGAGGCCCGCGGCCTGCGCATCCAGGAAGACGCCGGCCACTACCAGCTCGTGACCGCGCCGCAATATGCCGCCTATGTCGCGCAGCTGCTGGGCATGGGTCCGGGCCAGCGGCTCTCGCGCCCCGCCCTCGAAACGCTCACGATCATCGCCTACAAGCAGCCCTGCAGCCGCTCCGAGGTCGAAGCGATCCGCGGCGTGAACTCCGACCGCCTGATCGCGACGCTCGAAGGGCGCGGGCTGGTCGAAGTGGCCGGGCTTGGCGAAACCGCCGGCCGCCCGAAGCTCTACCGGACGACGAGCCTCTTCTTCGAGTACTTCGGCATCGAAGGCATCCACGCCCTCCCGCCGCTGCCCGAAGACGCGCTCAGCTCGATGGTCGAAAAGCCCTTCTAACGCCCCATCGGAGCCCCGGCGCGCCAGCCCGGGGACGCGTGACTCGCCACGGATCCCCTGCCCGCAGGCCCGCCGAGCGAGACAGCCGACCTACGCGACCCTGCCCGCAACGATGCCAGCCGCGACGCATGGTTGCCGAATCACGCGCCCGCTTGTTTCCACGCGCGGCTCGGACTGTCTGGCGGCGAACCCAGGACACCTTACCGTTACCAGCTCCCACTCTTTGGCGGTGTCGGCGGGGAGGAGCGCGTCTTTCGCGCCGAGGTCCGCGCCGATCATGCGCAGTTCGCGGCCGAAACGGGTCGAACGCTCCGCCAGGCCGGCGAGGTAGGTCCGCTCGCCATCGACCTTGATCCAGAGACGGCGGCGCGGCACGTAGAACGTCATCCCGAGGCCCAGCATCGCCATCCCGACCGCCAGCCAGATGAACGTGTCGCCCGGGTCGCGCTTGATGTTGATACCGGACGCTTCGACCCGCCCGCCGAACTGGTAGACGTAGCCGCTCGTTGTCGTCACTTCCTGGCCAGGCGCGAGCAGCACCGGGTTGTCATCGACGCCGCTGAGCACGAGATACGGCGCGCCATCGCTATCGACCGGCATCTGGACCGTCGCGCGGCCATCCATCGCGCCAGGCATATCTTCGACCAGCAGCGCCGGGATCGTCTGCGCGCCGACGAACGCCAGGGAGAAGCCCTGGATGACGAGTGGCGCATCGACTTTCAGCTCGCGCAGTTCGCCCGCATCGACCGCCAGGTTGAGGACGCCATCGATCACGCGCCAGGCGACGGGGAGGGCGAGGCCGTCCGCCGGGTCGCCGCCGAGGGTCCGAGGGAAGGCGAGCAGGCCGACGGCGACGTCGTCCGCGCGCGTCGAGGGGTCTCCGGTTTCGGTCGCGACCTGGGGGAGGGGGCCATCGAAGAGCGTTTCGCCGCCCGGGCCGGTCACCGCCAGGCGCGGAACGACGGTAACTTCGGTGTCGAAGTCGACAATGTCGTCATAGAGCACGGCGCCGCTGGGGCCGACGACGCGGAGGCTGGCGATGTCGTCGAAATAGGCGGCCTGGTGGAGCCGGTGGCCGAAGGCGACGCACGGGTCGTTCACGGTCGCTTTGCAGGTGACCACTTCGTCGCCGCGGCGCACTTCGAGGATCGAATGGAAGTCGATCACGTTGCCGGCGTCATCGAGGCCGCGGTGGGCATCGACCATCGTGATAAACATCTGGTTCGAAGGCGCACCCGTGAATACCGGCGCTCCGGGAGAGCCTTCGGCCAGCGCGAGCGTGTTGTCGAAGCCGCCGAACCGCGTGAGCAGCCCGCCGACCATCAGCATGATGAGCGCGAGGTGGCTCACGACCGTCCCGTACTGGCTCCAGAGATAGCGGTGGGCGAAGAGGTACTGCGCGCCATCGACTTCGCGCACCTTTTCGACGGTGTAGTGGCGCTGGCGAAGGATCGCCTCGACGGCCGGGACGCCGCCGGGCTGCTCGAAGTCGGCGCGGTTGCGAGCGACCGTAAAATAGCGGTCCGCGACCACGCGCTGGGGGCGATGCACGCTGCGCACGATGGGGCGCAGGCGGCTGACGGTGCTCACTGCCACCGCGGCGAGAATCACGGTCCAGAGGGCGATGAACCACCACGATTGGAAGACGTTGAACAGCCCGAGCCGCCACATCGGGTCGGTCCACTGGCCGTATTCGGCGCGTTGCAGTTCGAGCCAGGCCGAGCGCGCGGCGAGGTTCGTGCGCATCGGCGCCGGGAGCTGCGGGATGACCGTGCCGATGAGCATCGCGACAACGGACGTGCCAATGAGGAACAGCGCGAACTTCACGTTCGTGAGCAGTGCCCAGAGGCCGCGCAAGGGGTCAAAGCTGTCGAGCCAGCGGCCAAGGGTGCCTCGTGCGGGCGAGACCGTGGTGGTCATGGAGCCATCGCCTCGAGCTCGTCGAGGAGCATCTCCTCGGTCACGCCCTGGCCGAACATGCGGGTAATCACGCCGTCCGGCGCGATCAGGATGGTGACTGGCAGCCCCGGGAGCCGGTAGGCTTGCGAAACTTCGCCCGTGCGGTCGAGCGGCATCGGGTATGTCAATTCGAACTCGTCGCGGAACTTCGCGGCCGCTTCCTCGGTCTCCTGCTGGTTGACGCCGAGGACGACAACGTCCGGCTGCTGGAGGTGAATCGCCTCCAGGTCCGGCGCTTCGGCGCGGCAGGGGCCACACCAGCTCGCCCAGAAGTTGAGGACGACCGTCTTGCCGCGATAGTCCGAGAGGTTCGCCTCGCTGCCATCGAGCAGGCGCAGGCGAAAATCCGGGGCAGCGCGGCCAAGTTCCGCCGACGCAGGCTTGCCGGTCGGGTTGAGCGCATCTTCGAGCGCGATGATCCCGTAGCCGTCGCTGGCGAGCGTGCCGCCGGATTCGCCCCGGAATTCGAGGAACCAGATGGCCGCACCGACTGCCAGGACGACCAGCGCGGCAACTCCGAGGGTCGAACTCGCGCCCGAATACTCACGCTTGCGCCAGGGCCGTTCTTCGGGAATCCCCTCGTCGTCCATCGCTGTCAGGGTATCACCGGAGCGACGAATCGGGCATCGGAAGTGAAAATGCTGGTTACCAAATGTCCGCAACACCGGCCATCGAGATGGCGTAAAATTCACCGAATCTGATGGTGAGCAACCAATGGAACGTAGCCAATCGACACCGCCCGCGAACGTAACCGCGCCTGATGAGGCGACCGCGGCGGAGATTCTGCGGCTCCGAAACGAAGTCCAACAGTACGAAGAGTTCCTCGAAGGGCTGCCGGACGCGGTCGTTGTGATCGATCTCACCAGTAACCAGGTGGTGGCGATCAACCACATGACGACGATTGTGATGGGATTCACCGCCGAAGATGTGGCCGCCGGGCTATCTGCTGCCCGCCTCGCGCCGCTCGAAGAGTTCCAGCGAATGAACGAGATCTCGCACGAATTCATCAAGCAGGGCCTGGAGAAAGGCGGCGGCCGCTATGCGCGTTCGGACGAATACAACGCGATGGAAGTTCGCCTCCTGAAGCGCGATGGCTCCGAGTTCTTCGCCGAAGTGAACGCCGCGTATGTCATGGATGCGAACGGCTATCCGCGGCTGATGCGCGGCATCATTCGCGATATCTCCGTACGGGTGCAGCAGGAAATCGCCCACCGCGCGACCATCGCCCAGCTCGAAGCGGCCCTGCACGAGGTGCGAACCCTGCGCGGCCTCATCCCGATGTGCGCCTGGTGCCACAAGATCCGCGACGACCAGGGCTACTGGCAGCAGCTTGAAAAGTTCCTCCGCGACAACAGCGATGCGAACTTCACCCACAGCATCTGCGATGAGTGCTCGACGGTTGTCCTCTCGGCGCACGAACCCCCGGTTGAGCCAGCCGGCTGACCCATCCGGGACGCTTTAGCCCAGGGCTGGTTCCGGCGACCTCGGGCCGGAGGTCCGCTCCTCCAGCATCCGTTTCACCCAGTCGATGCCGACGAAGAGCAGCGGATTGAGGGTGATCGAGACCAGCGCCGCCGAGAGCACGAGCTTCTGTCCTTCGATGCTCAGCAGGTCCAGTTCGCGACCGAGTCCGGCGAGGATGAACGAGAATTCGCCCACCTGCGAGAGCCCCGCCGCGACCGTCAGCCCGACGCCGATTCTCCCCCCGAGCGCGCGCACGATGACCAGCGCCGTGAGCGCCTTGCCCACCAGGACAATTGCCAGCACCCCCGCGAGCTTGTCGAATTCGGATATCAGGAAGCCGGGGTCGATCAGCATTCCGACGGAGACAAAGAAGAGCACGGAGAACGCCTCGCGCAGGGGGAGCGCGTCCTGCGCCGCTCGATGTGAGTACTCAGATTCGTTCACGACCATTCCCGCGAGGAAGGCGCCGAGCGCAAATGAGACACCAAAGAGTTCGGAGGAGAGGTAGGCGATGCCGATGGCCAGCGCCAGCGTCGCGAGGGTGAAAAGTTCTCGCGGGGCGTTCGCCTGCACGTAGAAAAGCACGCGGGGCACGAGCCGCACGCCCACCACGAGCATCAGTGCGACGAACACGCCGACCTTGCCGAAGGTGACGAGCAGTTCGAAGGCGAGGCTGGAATCGCCGGAGCCCTGGGCGATTCCTCCGAGGGCCCCGGCGAACGCGGGCAAGAGGACGAGCGCGAAGACCATGATCAGGTCCTCCACCAGCAGCCAGCCAACGGCGACGGTGCCCTCGACCGTTTCGAGTTGGTCGCGCGCGGTCATGGCGCGAAGGAGGACGACGGTGCTGGCGACCGATAGGGCCAGGCCGAGAACGATGCCGCTCCCCAGCGACCACCCCCACCAACTCGTGAGCAGTATGCCGAGCATGGTCGCTACGCCGACCTGGACGACGGCGCCGGGCACCGCAATGGCCTTCACCTTCATCAGGTCCCGCAACGAAAAGTGGATGCCGACGCCGAACATAAGGAGGATGACTCCGACTTCCGCCAGCTGCGGTGCGAGGCTCTCATCGGCGACGAACCCGGGGGTAAACGGCCCAATGGCGACCCCGGCGAGCAGGTAGCCGACGATGAGTGGCAACCTGAAACGCGCGGCAATCAGCCCGAAGACAAACGCGACAGAGAGGCCCCCGGCAATGGTGGCGATGAGTTCGGTATCGTGCACGGCTCCTCCTGGAGGGGGTGTCGGCGGCGACGGGGCTCCTATCCTCGCGCGAGAGCGGCATTCCTTCGATGCGCTTCCTGCTGGGGTCTTCCGGCCAGTGGTCGGCGGCGCAAAATGCGCCAGTGTCATACTCGTGGAGTGGGAGGCGGGACAATCGGGAGGCTATCGAGAGTTGACAGCTCCGCTGGCTGGGGCCGAAAGGCCGATCAGTCGATTGATTGGAATGCCGTGCCTGCGGGGAGCAAGCGTGACAAGGGGGAGTGGGGTTCAGCGCGATTTTATCACACAAGAGCGGCACCGGAACGGGAAAATTCCGTTTGGAGCTATCACAAATCCGCGGAGGCCCGGCGCGCCAGCCCGGGGACGCGTGATTCGCCGTCCCAGAGTCGGAGATGGGATGGGAACGGAGCGGGCGGGTGACTCGCCGCCACATTCCCCGCCCGCAGGCCCACCACTCGCGACCGAGGGACCGCGTGCGACCCGGCATTCGGGCCGCGGGACACTATCCCCGAATCACCCGACCCCGAGCCGGCGCATCCCATCTCGTCGGGTTCGTTCGCTACTTGTTCTGCCAGTTCGGCTTGCGCTTCTCCACGAACGCCCGCGGACCCTCTTTCGCATCCTCCGAATTCAGCACCGAGCGGCCGACCCACGTCCCGAAGCGGTAGGACTCGTCGATCTGGAGCTGCCGCCACTCCTGCGCGACCGCCTTCGTCCCTTCGACCGCGAGCGGCGCGTTCTCGGCGATCATCTGCGCGATCTCGATGGCCCGCGGCATGAGCGCGTCCGGTTCGAGCACTTCGTGGACCAAACCCCAGCGCAGCGCCTGGTCCGGCGTCACCCGGTCGGCGGTGAGCATCACGTACATCGCCTCGCCGAACGGGATGAGCCGCGCGAGGTGGTGGATGGCGTATCCCGGGAGGATGCCGCGCTTCACTTCGAACAGCCCGAAGTACGCCTCGGTCGAACAGATGCGGATGTCGCAATCGAGCGCGCGCTCCATGCCGCCCGCCAGGCAGAGGCCGTTGACCGCCGCGATGATCGGCTTGGGATTGCGCGAAAATTGCACGGTGATTGGCTCGAGGTGCCGCCCGCGCGCCGAACCGGGAGCGGCCGCCTCGTTGTTCGCGTTCATCTCCTTGAGGTCCGCGCCCGCGCTGAAGGCCCGCCCAGCGCCGGTGACGATGCCCACACGCATCTCCGGGTCGGCGGTGAAGTCCTTGAGCGCGGCGGTCAGTTCAGTCTGCATCGTGCCGCCTAGGGCGTTGAGCCGCTCCGGCCGGTTCATCGTGAAAATCGCGTAGTGGTCGTGCTTTTCGTAGAGCAAATCGGGCATGTGCGGCCTCCAGAGTTTGGGCGAATCCTACGCAATCGATGGCGATAGTGCGCGCGCGTCGAACTTGATCGTCGGCGAATCCTCTGAGCCCCGGTGCGCCAGCCCGGGGACGCGTGACTCGCCACCCAGTCATCTGCCCGCAGGCCCACAACTCGCGTCCGGGTCACTCCGGTCTCACGCGCAACAGCAGCGGCTGGCGCTCAACACCGGCGGCGAATCAGCCACGCGCTCCGTGTGCCGTCGCGCTACTGACATTTCACGTGGCGTTCGGCATGCGGCTCGGCGGAACCATCACAAGCGCCAAATCAGCAGCGCGACTGCGAAAGGAGCGCGTGCAGATAGTCTCCCGGAACCATGCCCGCCGCCCGGCTCCCACGGCCACGCGCCGCGAGCCCGGTGTCCACCCCCTACCAACACATCGCGCCGCGATAACCGCCGCGCTCACGACCGTAATCCCCGCGCGGACGTACAATCTGGGTGCTGAATCCTGGCAGGAGGGCCCCCATGAGCTCCGCAACGTTGAACCCGGCTTCCGAACTCTCGATCACCTTCGAAGGGCCCGGCGAATTCGCCGAGCTGGTCGGTGGCGACCAGGGCAACTTCCTCGTCCGCCGCCCGGGTTCGCCAGCGCGCGAAGTGGCCGTGGTGCTTAACCACCAGGCCTCCGCCGTGCTCGCCGCCGACCTCGGCCACGAGAACACCGAGGAATTCCGGCTCGGGCTCGTGCGCATCGTTGGCCGCTGCGCCATCGAGCGGCTGTTCGAACAGCACCACCGCATCGACGGCCTGATGACCGTCTCGGCCGCGAGCCTGCGCGAGGACCCGGCCCTCCTCGCCGCCGCTCGCTACGCCCTCGACTCGATGCCCAGCGTGCCCAGCCACGACGTGTTGGAGATCCAGCACTGAGAGGCGGCCGGCGTTACACCTCGAGCCATCCACGTTCAGTCATTTGTTGAATCACTGATGGCCGCGCCACATCACACCTGCTGAGGTGTGGCAATCCAAGCAGCTTTATCTCGAGCGCACCGGTCGGCAGGTTTAGCGTCCCGGACGCAGCCTTCACGGAGAACGTTCCGTACACCGGGATATCCGCGCCAAGAGGTTTTAGACCGCTCAGTTTGTCGGCGAAGAGGCGATAGGCGGACTGCGGCCCGTTCCCGATCGTGAGTATGATGCGCGGCCGAACAAGACTGAGAAACTGACGATGCCACGGCCAGCAGATTGCAAAGAGGCGGTCTTCGCTTCCTGCGATGACGGTCGCGTCATTCGCGTGGGCGAATATCGAATTCGTCGAAAAGATTTGGCGGAGTGCGCTGCTGCCGCCTGGAATTGCCGCATCGGCGAAAGACTTGATTCGTCGCTGCAAGTTGCTGGATTGCCAATCATCCTCGTCGAGGTACAACGACCATGGCCGGGTCCTGGGCCATCTCGTGAGTTTGGCCATCGTCTGAGATGGCACGTGCCCGTCGCCTCCGGGCTTGAACCCGTCGCATATCGCGTCGAGTCTACACTTTCGCCAGCACCACCGTTCGCAGGGGGAACTCGCCTTCGTTCGGTGGGCCGCTGCAGGTCATGAGGGAGAGGCTTTCCATGCCCTCCCGGCCCATCAGCAGGGCGCCCATGTCGATCGTCTCGAGCGGGTAATCGAAGACCGACGTCACCCGGTAGGTCATCACCGCGCCGGACGCGAGCGCGACTTCGATCAGGGATTCGACCGGCAGGGTGCTGAGATTCGCGAAGACGCCCGCGCGACCGGCCCAGGAGACGTGTGCGGCGAGGAAGCAGGCGCCGTCCTGCCCGGGAAGGTCGCTAAAGGCCGGGTGCCAGCCGACCGTGCTCGCGTCCGCCGGGACATCGAGCCGTCCGAAGGCGTCGATCCCGTAGCGCGCGACCACCGAATCGACGCCGATCGCCGGGATGCGCAGGCGGACGATGTCGTCGGCGCCCACGGGTGGCGGCGGGACCGCCTCGCGCTCGACCTTGCCGTACTCGGCGAAATCCTTCTCGACGGAGGCGATGAAGCGGTCGTCAATGCGCACAGGCTGACCGGTGAGGCCATCGCGCCCGAGGTAGCGAAGCTGCGATGCGAGGGAGGGCGATTCGTCGACCAGCGGAGGCTCCACGCGCCAGGATGGCCCAATTGTAGGCGACGGAGAGTGTCGTGGTGGTAACGCGACCGGTCCGAGGAGCGTCGCCGCCATACCCGTGGCACCGCGCCTGCATTTCCGGCTCGTGGAGGGATGAGCATCATGACAGTAACGCGACCGACTAAGGGAGCGTGCCTACCGTGACTCCCGGCACCCAGGCATCGCCACGAGCACCATCTCGCCAGCCAGGCGATTAGCGGCCCTTAAACACCGGCTTTCGCTTCTCCATAAACGCCAGCACGGCCTCGCGGCTATCTTCGGAGAGGCCCGCGAGCCGCTGGTTCTGGGCTTCGTGGTCGAGCGCCTCCTGGAGGTTGTGGTTTTCGGCGAAATTCAGGTTCGCCTTCATCCGGCCGATGCTCGCGGTCGGCCCGGAGGCGATCTTCGCGCAGTAGTCGAGACCCTCTTCGAGCAGCTTCTCCTGTTCGACCACGCGGGTCACGAGGCCGAGTTCGAGCGCGGTCGAGGCGTCGAGAATTTCGGCCGTGAAGTAGAGTTCGCGCGCCTTCGACCGGCCCACGAGCCGCGGGAGGAAGTAGCTGCCGCCGAAATCGCCGCTGAGGCCGACGTTACGGAAGGCGGTACCGAACTTGGCCGCAGTCCCGGCGATGCGCAGGTCGCAGGCGAGGGCGATGCTCATGCCCGCGCCGACCGCGTGGCCGTTCACGAGCGCAACCACCGGCTTGGCCATCGTGTGGAGCTTCAGGGCGAGCATGTTCTGGCGCTGCTTGAGGTCGACCGTGTGGTATTCGAGGCCCGCGAGGATGTCGGCCGGGTCGCCCGCCTTCTCGGTGAAGCCCTCATTGCGCTTCTTCATGCCGCCGACATCGCCGCCGGCGCAGAAGGCGCGCCCGGCGCCAGTGACGGCCACGCAACGGACCGCGGCGTCGTGCTCGCATTCGCCGAGCGCCTCCGCGAACAGCCTCACAAGGTCGCCGCCGAGCGAATTGAGCCGCTCCGGCCGATTCAGCGTGATCAGGGCGACGCCATCCGGGCGCTTTTCGAAAAGGACATCGGACATGGCGAACTCCAGCGGTGCGGTATCGCTGCATCCTGCCTGCTCGGGGCTGGCTCGGCAACTCTGTACGCTAGCGTACCGTCTGGGTCGTGGAGTGCGTCGGCTACGGAGTCGGCGGCGGCGCGACTTCGAACTGCCACCAGACCATCCCGAGGTAACTGCTTGAGCCAGGGCTGGGAAGGCGGATCTCCACGAAATGCCGGCCGGGCTCGAGGCCGCTCGCGGGCGCGTAGCAGAGCGTGGCAGTCGTCGCAGTCTCCGGGTCGCCCTGGAAGTAGACGTTCATCTCCAAAGTCACGTCTTTGTCGTCGACCCGGAACTCCACGTCTTCCAGCCTTACGTCCGGCCCGCGGCCGACCTCGGAAATTTCGGCGCAGACGCCGGTGCGCATGTGCGGGTCGAGTGGTGCGGCGGTCTCCTCGCGGGGGACGAGCGCGCCGTCGAACGGCGAAATGCTGAGCACGTGCCCGTTCGACATTGCATCAAGCGGTTCTGGTCGCGGGCCAGGTGGCGTTGGCGTTGCGCCGCCGGGTGCGCTCTTGACGACATACGTCTCCCCGGCGCCGAGTGCGCTGCCGTGTGCGACCGTCCCGAGATAGTTGCCAGCGTCGTCGTAACCCCAGAACTCCCAGACACTGCCAGGAGGAGCAGTGACGTAGAGGACGCGAAGCGGATAGCCGAGCGCTGCCGGGGCAACCTCGGGCGTGAACGGCACCGGTGCGCCACCATCGACAACGAGGTCGAAGCGCGCCACGCGCTCGGATGCGACAACCGCGATGGTGCCACCGATGCCGTCACCGGTCCCGGCACCTGCGATGTAGAACTCCCAATCACGAAAAGACGATTGGCCACTGGAGGAGGATATCTCTCCGCCTGAGACATCGACCAGCCGGACAAGGAGTCCCTCGGTGGGGTCGATGTAGCCGGACAGGTGACCCTTCGCCGGGTCGCCATCGAGGTCTGCGAGCCGGACGAAGTTCGTGGAGTCGGTCGAGTTGGGGCCGGGCATTCCGAGCCGAAGTTGCTGTCCCACCACGAGGTTCGTGCAGGCGTCATTGATGCGATTGCGCGCTTTCAACGCCCATTCCTGGAG
The DNA here is from genome assembly GCA_038256595.1 of Tepidiformales bacterium. GTDB lineage: Bacteria > Chloroflexota > Dehalococcoidia > Tepidiformales > Tepidiformaceae > JBBSKE01. The sequence goes on from JBBSKE010000005.1 coordinate 13,131, forward strand.
CCCGAACGTTGCGGCGATGCTGGCGCAGGTGTCTCCCGGCTGCACGACGTACACCGCAGGGACGTCCCGGGGGGCGATGGAGGTCGGAATCGCCGTCGACGAAATGGTCGCCTGCACCTGCGGCGCCGGGTCGTCATCGCGGCCTCGCGAACCCTGGCCAGCGCCACCGGCGTATGCGAAGGCGACGAACACGCCTACGAAGGTCATGGCCGTGCCGGCCAGCACGGGAACCATCGGCTTGAGGGAGAAGGCCCCGAGGATACCGGCCGGCGCGCGACGGAGGCGGCCGCGCAGGCTGTGCTCGCGCTTCCAGGCCTCGGCAACCTCCTCGCGCGAATCGACGCCGAGCTTCGTGATGATTTCGCTGACGTGCCACTTCGCCGTCCAGAAGCTAATCCCGAGCCGCTCGGCGATTTCGGCGTTCGTATGGCCATCGGCGATCAGGCTGGCGATTTCGGATTCGCGCGAGGTGAGCAGGCGAAGCGTCGAGTTCGTGTCCATGGATGGAGCATAATCCGGCGGGGCGCGCGTGTGACCGCCCTATGGGGGAAATTGCATTTGCGAATTTGACGACAACGAGCCCCGCGGCGCAAGCCCGGGGTCGCGCGACGAGGCAGCCAATCCTGCCCCGCAGGCGCTCAACCGTGACCCGGGGACGTGAGATTTGGTTCGATACCGCGGGGCAGATGACGGGCGTGCGCGCAGCTTATTCGGTCGCGAGTCACCCGCCCGCTTGTTTCCACGCGCGGCTCGGATTTTTTTTGGTGCTACGGAGCACGCGCGCCCGGACGTTCGATCGTGGGCCTGCGGCAGGGGAATTAGGTGGCGAGTCACGCGTCCCCGGGCTGGCGCGCCGGGGCTCTGTGTTTTTGCTACTCCGAATCGCCGCCCGATTCGCCCGGCGACCCTTCGCCCTGGGACGATCCCTCACCGCCGCCGGTCTGCTCCTCGCCGGTGCGGCCGCCCTTGCCTCCGCGGGTGCCACGACGGCGGCGCTTGCGGGCCGAATCGCTCTCGCCGCTGGCTTCGCTCGCGGACGAATCTGGCGCGTTGGGAGGTGGCTGCGGGGCGCGCGGCGTCTGCTGGCGAGGCGCTGGAGGGAGCGGCAGGCTCGGAAGCGCGGCCGGCGCGCCCTCGACCGGGGATTCGCCCGGTTCCGTCGGGGCTGCGCCACCGCGCCGGAAGACGCGCGACTGGCCAGCCGGCGGAGTCACCGGTCCGCGCGAGGGAGGTGGGGTGCGTTCGCCGCGCTCGGGCCGTTCCGGTCGCTCGGCGCGTTCTGGGCGAGGCGTCGATGGTGCGCCATCCGCCGGGGCCGAGGCGCCACGATTGCGGCGGCTGCGTTCGAGCCCGGTTGGCTGCGGCGGACCCGACCGAGCGGCCGGCGCGTCAGCGATCGGCGGCGAACCACCTCCGCGAGCAGGCCGGCGCGGCGCAGGAGTTGCAGGCGGCTGATTCGCGTCTCGGCCACGGCCACGGGCCGGGCGGGCAGCTTGCGGCGGGGCCGTCGCGGTCGCGTCTTTGGCGTCACGAGCCTGGGGCAGTCGGCGCGGCGCCGGCAGACGGCCACGCCCGCCACGGTCGGCGACCGGCTCGGGCTCTTCATCGCCGGCGAGGTCGCGTTCGTCCGCTTCGATGAGGCCCTGCGAGATAGCGTCGGCGCGCGAGATGCTCGGTGGCGGGTCGCCAATCTTGCTGGCGATGTCCCAGCGGACCACCGTGCCGAGGTCACGGTCGCCGACATCGACGCGCTGGCCATCGCCGAGGAGCAGCGTGATCGACCGCCGGAGGATGTTCAGGCCGATGACTTTCGCCTCGCCGGTCGGCGTGCTGCAGCGCTGGCCGATTTTCGGGAGTGAGCGGCGCATTTCGCGGTAGCCGTCCTCTTCGTAGGAGAGGCAGCAGAGCAGCCGCCCGCAGAGGCCGCTGATTTTCTGCGGATTGAGCGGCAATTCCTGCTCTTTGGCCATGCGAATCGAGATCGAGGGGAAGGTCGTGAGCCAGTTCGAACAGCAGAGTTCGCGCCCGCAGATGCCGTAGCCGCCCGCGAGCTTGGCCCGGTCGCGCGAGCCGAGCTGGCGCATATCGACGCGTGCGCCGAAGCGATCCGAGGCCCGGCGGAGGTAGTCGCGGTAGTCGAGGCGCTCTTCGCTCGTGAACGAGAAGGTCAGCCGCTTGCCGTCGAGCGTGAACTCCGCGGTGTCGATTCGAACCGGAAAGCCTACCTCAAGAGCGAGGCGCCTCGCTTCCGGGAGGAGCTCCTCCACGCGGGTGCGCAGGGCGTCGGCCTTGCGCAGGTCGGTATCAGTGGCGAGCCGCAAAATCGGCTTCAGGTCCTCTTCGTTCAGTTCGTTGACGAGCACCTGTTCGGGCGAAATGACGACGCGCGCGATTTCCGGGCCGCGCATGGTCTCGACGACGACGTATTCGCCGGTTTCGAGCCGCATCCCCGCGGTGTGGAAGTAGAGAATCTTCCCGGCGTTGCGAAAGCGGACGCCGGCAATCGGGGGCTTACTCATAGTAGTGGGGGATGGCTGCAGAACCGCCCAGGGCAGGCATCCCGGCCTCTATTCGTCAGATTCGCCAAAGGTGGGTGGCGCCACACTGAGCATAACGCGTGGGAAGCTCAACAGCATCAGTTCGATCGCCCCGCGCGCCAGGACCTGGGCCTGGAGGTCGGCCTGCGCCTGCGTGACCGAACGCAGGGCGACGAGCGATTCGGCGCATTCGGCCCGGCCACGCTCGCCGAGGTTGGCGGTGTCGCGCAGGCGGGCCTCCCAGAAGTTCTCCCAGGCGGCGAACTCGCGGAGGGTGGTCTCGCGGTCCTTGCGGTACCGTTCGGCGAGGTCCTGGGCATAGGCGAAGCGCTCGGCGTTGCGCCCGGCAGCAATTTTCGCGCAGCGTTCGAGGAGGCGGGCATGGTCCTCCATGAGCGCCGGGCGAGCAGCGTAGGCGATGGCTCTGCCGGGGCGTCCGCGCGCGGCCTCGGCAGCGTGAGCCGCCACTTCTGGCGCGATTTTGCGCGCGATGAGCGAATCTTCGATGAGCTGGCGGGCCACGAGGCGCACGTCGATTCGCCGGCAACGGCTGACGACGGTCTCGATAATCGACTCCGGCGCGGAGCTGATGAGCGCGAAAATGGTCTGGCCGGGCGGCTCTTCGAGCGTCTTGAGGATGGTGTTGGCGGCCTCGCGCCCGAGCCGGTCGACCGGATCGATGACAATCAGCCGGTAGCGCGCCTCGAAGGGATAGCGCGAGGCGAGGTCGACCATCCCGCGCACCTGGCAGATGCGAATGTCGCGCGATAGCGGATGGGCCGCGTGGCTCGATTCGCTGGAACGCGGGCGGCAGAGCGTATCGCCCGGCCCGACGGTGATGACGTCCGGGTGGTTCCCCTCGGCGATGAGGCGGCAGTGGCGGCAGGCGCCGCAAGGAATCTCGACTGGTGCGAATTCGTCCGCGCCGAACATGGAACCGGCGGCTGCGGGGTCGAGCGGGCCACCGGGGCGCCGCTCGCAGTTGAGCATCTGGGCATAGGTGCGCGCGAGCAGGGAGCGGCCGACGCCCTCCGGCCCGGCGAAGAGCAGGGCATGCGGCGGCTCATCCAGCGCAGCGAAAGCATGCAACTCGCGAAGAATCGCCTCATGGCCAATCACATCCGTCACCCTCCCAGCATAAAACAGAAGCGCGACCGTGAGGGAGTGCGTGCCAATCGACTCGAGGAACCCTGCCCGGGGCTTGTTGGATGTTGGCGTGGCCGAGTGGCACGGGGTTGCACTGGTGGCGCGCGCCCGGTGACCAGTGGTGGCTATCGGTCGTCGTTGTGCTGAGTCACGCTGGCACGCACGCCCTTGGGCGGGCGCGCTTCTGTTGGGCACGATGTTTAGGAGACCGCGGCGACGGCGATGTCGGCGGGCAGGAGCACGCGGAAGGTCGCTCCATTGCCGGGCGAGCTTTCGACCGCGATCCCGCCTCCGTGTGCGCGCACGATGCCGAGCACGGCGGCGAGGCCAAGTCCCCGGCCGGTAAACTTCGTCGTATAGAACGGGTCGAAGATGCGGCGGCGAACCTCTTCGGTCATCCCGGCGCCGTTGTCCGTGACTTCGATGACCACGTAGAGGCCGGGCTGCAGGTCATTACCGGCGTGCGCGGATGCCAGGGCCTGCTGGGTGAAGTAGCGGTTCGACGTGTTGACCGCGATAGTCCCGCCCTTCGCACCAATAGACTCGGAGGCGTTGACGACGAGGTTCATCACCACCTGGCGAAGCTGCGAAGCATCGACCATCACGCGATGGGTGTAGCGTCCCGAGGAGACCTGGATATCGATCCCGTCGCCCAGAGAGGAGCGTAGCAGCAGCGCCATATCTTCGACCACTTCGGACGGTTCGACTGCGGAGACAATCGGGTCGGCCTTGCCGGCGTAGATGAGCATCTGGCGGGCGAGGCCTGCCGCACGGTCGGAGGCGGTGTCGATTTCGGTCAGGTAGGGCGCGGCGACGCTTTCGGGGCCGGCTTCGAGCAGGGCGAGGGCCGCGCTCCCACGGATGACCTGCAGGAGATTGTTGAAATCGTGCGCGACACCCCCGGCGAGGATTCGCAGGCCCTCGAGCTTCTGGGATTCGAGCACCATGCGCTGCGTCTGCTTCCGCTCGGTGATGTCGCGCGCGACGATCAACAGCTGTTGCCGGCCGTTGTTCTCCAGCGGCATGCTCGCGAGTTCGACCGGCACTTCCTTGCCCTGCTTCGTGACGACCGTGATTTCGGCCCCGGAGATGACTGAGCCGGTGGCGAGCGCGCGCTGCATGATCGTCGTGATCCGGCCGCGGTCGCGCTCGGCGATGACCTGGTCGAAGGAGCGCATGGCGCGGACCTCGGCTTCGGTGTAGCCCAGGATCAGCCAGAGCGCGTGGTTCGCGGAGATGACGCGGCCGCCCTGGAGGATCGCGAACGCCTCGCCGAGGTCGCCGAGGGCGCGGAGGAGGGCCGCACGCTCGTTGCTGTCGCGCTGCAGGCGATCGAGCAGGCTGGCGTTCTCCCGCCCGATGAGCGCGTGACGGAGCGCGATAAGGGCGATCATCCCGGCTGCGCCGAGATCCAACACGGCCTCGCGAGAGCCTTCGATCGGCGTGTCGAAGATGGCCAGGGCGACCAGCGGAATCGTCAGCGCGCGCGGCAGTTGCAGGCTAATCGAGGAGCGCTTGAGCATCGTGACGCGCCGGGAAACCGACGTAACGACCGTGTCCGGGGCAGCGATGGCAACAGCGATGCAACAGTAGATGGCGACGAAGAGCACATCGAGTGCCTTCGCGTACTCGCCGCTAAGTGTCAGCTGCGAGGCATAGAGGCTATCGCCGGCGATCGAAAACCCTAACGCGAGGAAGAGCATCAGGAACCGCAACGGCGCCCGTTCTCCGCTGCCGTAGAAGGTCACCACCAGGACGCTGATCACCGCGACATCGAGCACGGGATAGGCGCCCGCCACGACCAGATTGAGGCCCTGCAGGTCTGCCGCGAAGGCTGGCGCAATCAGGTACGGCCAGGAGATGGCGACAGTCGCGAGCAGCACCGCGAAGGCATCCACGATGACCCGGCTATCCGGGATTTCGAAGCGAAGCGGAAAGAGGTGGACGAACGCGATGGCGAAACAGAGGTATCCCGGGAGATAGAAGGCGTCCGCCGTGCTGGGAAGCCCCAGGGAGCTATCGAACGCCAGCGAATAGAAAGCGTAGACGAGGTCGCCGAGGGTCCAGCAGGCGATGCCGAAGCCGACGCTGACCCAGCCGCGCTGTTCGCGGCCCGTGCTTCGTAGCGCTGCTACCCCGGCGAGCGCGAGCGCAACGAACGGAGGCACAAGATAGAGCACATTCCGCGTGAACGCCTCGTAGTCACTGAAACGGAGAAGGGCGGCGAAAACCGCGAGAAAGACGATCGCGCCTGCGGCCGTCCAGTGTACCAGGTGTGGCGGCAGGGGATGGCGGGAAGCGGCGTACCCCTGGAGGTTGCTCGCCTTGAACGGGAGGGGAACTCGTGATTTGCGCGCGCCGCCCGCGAGCGAACCGTTCGTGGTCGACCGCGGCATGCGCGTCATAAAGTGAGTCCCAGGCGTAGCATGAACAAAATTGTATTCGGCAGTTTCGAGTCATATCCCTAGGGTGATTCCCGATTCTCGACGAAAATTTCACGCAGGAATGACGCCAAAGACGACAGAGCTGTCGCACTTCCCGGGCCGAGAGAGCTGGCCGGGCGGACAAGGGGCCCGTCCCGCCAATTCCCGGTGCGCACCGGGTGAACGCGGGGTTGAAGTCCTCGCGCGCATTTAGGTGCCGGCGCCAGGGTGGGTGCCGGGTGCGAGGCTTAGGGCGCTATGGGGACCATCACTTCGATTCGCGTGCCGCCGTCGATTTCACTTTCGATTCTCCACGTGCCCCCCGACTTCGTTGCCCGCTCTTCCATCGAGCGCAGGCCGAGGTGGCCGGGGAAGTTCCCCTGCGGGTCGAATCCGCTGCCGTCGTCCCGGATCTCCAGCCGGACGAAGCCGGCGATTGTCTCCAGCGTCACGGTCACCTTCGACGGGCGGGCGTGCCTGACGGCGTTCTGCACGCCTTCCTGGGAGATTCGATAGAGCGCCTCTTTCGTGCTCAGCGGCACGGGCGGGTCGGCATTCAAAGTGCGCTCGACCGGGATGCCGTAGCGCGCTTCGATCGCCGCGAGTTGCCGTTCGAGCGCGGCGACCAGGCCCTCCTGCTCGAGGGCGTCGGGTCGAAGCTCGAAGATGAGCGCGCGCATTTCGGCGAGGGCTGTGTCTGCCAGGGAGAGCACAAAGTCGACCGGTTCGACAATCGACGGCGCTGCATCGGGGCCGAGACGCCTGCGTGCGGTCCTCGCACCCAGCCCAATCCCGTAGATCGCCTGCGAGACGGAGTCGTGAAGCTCGCGGGCGAGCCGCTGGCGTTCTTCGAGGGCAGCGGACTCGGATGCGGCGGCGAGCAGCTGGGCGTTCTCGATGGCGACGGCCACCTGGTCGGCGATCGCCTCGATGAAGCTTGTCTCTTCGGGTTGGGGTTCGTGACCGGCGGGGTACCAGGCCAGCAGCACGCCAGCCTGCCGGCCGCGGTAGACGATCGGCACCTCCACGGGTGCGCTCCCGTCAGGCTGGCCAATCTCATCTGACGAGAATTCGGGCACGTCGCCGGCGCGCGTTGCCAGGCAGGCGCGGCCCGCAGCGGCGATGGCAGCAGCGAATCCGCGACTCCCTTCGCCCGGGATGCCGGCGGTCCCGGCAGCCTGGATGAGGTTGGCCGGGGCATCGCCGAACGAGGCGATCGCGCAGGCCTCCACCGCCGTGGCGCTGCGAACCTGCTCCGCGACGGCCGCCAGGGTGAGCTCCAGCGGATGCTGCAGCGTCAGCGAGGAAGCGATGGAGGCCGTCGCCTCGAGTTCGCGCACCCGCTGGTCACGCTGGACAACAAGCTCCTCGAGGGAGCGCGTCCGGTCCAGGACTCGCGCTTCAAGCTGGGTGCTTCGAAGGCGAACCTCCGCGGCCATTGTATTGAAAGAGACCGCCAGGTTGCCGAGTTCGTCATCGGTGCGAACCGGGATGAGCGACTCGTAGTCCCCCGCGGCAATGCGCCGGGTACCGCGCTCAAGGTCGGCGATGGGGTGGAAGACGTAGCGCCGGACCAGCCAGAGAGACGTAACCAGCCCGCAGAGGAAGAGCGCCGACATCATCGCCAGCATGACCATCACCGTCTGGTCGCCCTGGTCGCGAATCGAACCCTCGATCGTCGCCGCCTGCGCCGTCAGCTCATCGACTGGCGCCGCCTGGGCAAAGCTGCCACCGATCTCCTCGAACGGCATGTAGGAGAAGAAGTAGGCCCGCCCGCCGAGGTCCACGCGCGCGATGCCAGACTTTCCCGCCTCCATCTCAGCCAGGAGGGTGGTCATCGCCGCGTTCTCTCGTCCCACGAGTTCACTCGAGATCAGGCGAGAGCCGGCGGTATCCAGGAGCACACCCGTTCGGTCCATATAGATCGCGAAGCTGGATTCGGTCCCGCGCACCCGTTCGACCTGCGTGATCAACGTATCGATGGAGAGATCGATGCCAATAGCGCCGCGCAACACAGTCCCTTCGTAGACTGGCGTATAGGCGGTCACGACCAGGCCACGGCCGCCGCTGTCTTCATAAGGCGGCGTCCAGATGCTCCGCTGTTCCGGGTTCGAAGCCGGGCCAAGTGCGGCGAACAACCCGGTTGCATCCGTTTCCGGGTCCACATTCTTGAGGGTTCCGAGCGGCGGGTAATAGCGCGTGGAGAGTTTCTCGGTCATGAAGAACGCGGCTATTGGGCGAAAACCTGCCGAGTTGGACTGCCCTGGGTTGTCGAGAGTGGGAAACAGCGCGTCGAGGGCGGCGGACGCGCGGATGGCGTCCAATTCGGCCGCATCCGACTCTCCAAGCACGAGCACATCCGTCACCCGGCCAGGTGTTTCGTCCCAGTAGATTCCATCGAGAATAGCTACGAGATTCGCGGGACTCCAGGGTATCTCGCCCCGCGCCGCCTTGAGGTTGTACATGTAATCGGCAGACTGTTCGGCGAACTCCCGGACTGGCCGGAACTGGGCCTGCAGCGCCGCAGATTCGAACCGCGTGGACGCACCGAGGCGTTCCCGTCCCTGCAGTTCGAGCCCCTCGCGGCTGCGGTCCCCTGCCGTCTGTTGGCCGCGGTCGAACCCGATGTAGACGAGCACCGCCGTGCTTACCCCGAGGACAAGCACGAAGAGGAAGAGCCCGACGGTCAGCTTCGGCGCCAGCCCGCGCATCATGAATCACGTCCCATCACAGGGTCGCTGCCGGTCCGAGGCCGATCTGATGAGCGTAGAGCGCGGCCTGTGTCCGGCTCTGCACGCCCAGTTTCCCGAGCACGCTGCGTACGTGCGTCTTCACCGTGTTCTCTCCGATTCCCAGTTCGAGCGCGATCTCCTTGTTGGACATGCCCCCGGCGAGGTGGCGCAGGACGTCCGTTTCGCGGTCCGACAGCGTCTCCGGGTTGTTTGGCGCGCGGACCTCGCGGACGAGGCGGGCGGCGGCCTCGGGCGAAAGCTGCACCTGTCCGCCGGCGGCTGCCTTTATCGCCGAAAGCAACGCGTCCGACTGCATATCCTTCAACAGGTAGCCGATTGCCCCCGCTTTGATGGCGTTCACGACGGCGGCGTCTTCGAGCACGCTCGTAAGCGCGATGACCTCCACATCCGGGATCTCGCGGCGAATGATGCCTATCGCCGTGATGCCATCCATCACCGGCATGAGCAGGTCCATCAGCACCACATCGGGCCGCTGCTGGCGGGTGATCTCCACCGCTTCCGCTCCGTTGGCTGCCTCACCGACAACTTCGAAGTCCGGGTCGTCGGCAAGAAACATGCGAATTCCGCGGCGAACGATCTGGTGGTCGTCCGCGATGACGATTCTGATGGCCACGGTCGCCTCCAATCGCGATTCTTTCGCACTCGCCTCGGCACGTTCCAGTGTGCGCCACCGATTCGCCGCGAGCCTCATCCTTTGTGATGAGCGATTCATCTCGCAATGATGAATGGTACCCGCTCAGTTGATGGATTTCGCACCGTGGTTCCAGGGATACGTTCGATGTGCCAATGCGGAGTGCTCGAAAAGGCCCGGAGACCGGCGCCAGCGCGAGTGACGCGAACCAAACATCGTTGAAGGGACCTACTCCATTGAAAATCCATCGAACCAACGCGGCGACCGCAGTCGCCAGCCTCCCGGTCGCGGGTCCAAGAGTTATCACCATGCCGGGAACATCCGCGGTGTTCCGCGGCCCGGCTGCCGGCGGGATCGTCACCCTATCGTCCGTCGTGAAGACGTACGCCACTGGCACAACCCAGGTGCGGGCGCTGCGGGAGGTCTCCCTCGACGTCCGGCAGGGCGAAATGCTCGCGATTATGGGCCCCTCGGGCTGCGGCAAGACGACCCTCCTGAACTGCGCGAGCGGCCTCGATGAAATCGACGCCGGGAGGGTCACGGTCGCCGGCAGCGACATCTTCGCGCTCTCGGACAAGGCTCGAACGACCTTTCGCGCGCGAAATATGGGCTTCGTCTTCCAGACCTACAACCTCCTGCCCGTCCTTTCTGCCGTCGAGAACGTGGAACTGCCGCTCATCGTCTCGGGAATCGCACCGCGTGAGGCTCGCGTTCGTGCGCTGGACGCCCTCGATACCGTCGCGCTTCGCCACATCGCCGGGAACCGCCCCGGCCAGCTCAGCGGCGGTCAGCGCCAGCGAGTCACTATTGCGCGGGCCCTCGTGAACCGGCCCGACATCGTCTGGGCGGACGAACCGACCGGCGCGCTCGATTCGGAAACCGCTAACGACAGCATGCTGCTCATGGAGACGCTAAACCGAGAACACGGCCTGACCTTCGTCATCGTCACCCACGATGCCGGCGTAGGCGCCCGCTGCAACCGGATCGTCCACATGCGCGACGGGCAGATCGTGAAAGAGGAACACCTGCGATGAAAGAGCTCTTCGGCATTCCCACGTTCAACATCATGCTCGTGCTCCTGGCCGTGCTCGGCGCCGCGGTGGCAACAGCCGTCCTCATCGGGGTGAGGAACCCGACGATGTTCCGGATGGGCCTGCGCAATATCCCCCGGCGTGGCCTCCAGAGCGTGCTCCTCGTCGCCGGCCTCGCCCTGGCGACCCTCATCACCACGGCCGCCTTCATCACCGGCGACACCATCGACCACTCCCTCACCTCGGATTCGGAAACGCTCTTCGGCAGCTCGGATATCGATATCAGCTGGAGCGGCGAGCGACTCTACTCCCGCGATGCCGGCGCCACCAACCAGGGTAGCCAGGTCTTCGCCAACATCGACGCGGTAGACCAGCTGGAAGCCGCCTTTGACGGCGACTCCGCCATCCGGGCGTTCCTGCCGTTCCTGTACGAATTAACCGCTGTCACCAATCCGCGCACGGGCGTCTCTACCGCCTCTGCCCAGCTCGCCGGAGTCGACACCGAGCGCCTCGAAGCTGCGGGTGGCATTCGTTCGAACAATGGCTCGCTCGCACAGCTCTCGGAACTCGTTGCCGGGAACGTCTTCGTGAGCGAACGCGCCGCCGATGACCTCGGCGTGCGAACGGGCGACCTCCTCGTGCTCCACGTCAATGGTCAGCCGCACACCGTCAATGTCGCCGGTATCGTGGCGGACGAAGTCACCTCCGGCGTCCTCGGGATGAGCTACTCGAGCGTCCCCGGCGGCATCATGATGTCGCTCTCCGACCTCCAGCAGCTATTCGGCTACGAGGCCGGCGCAATCAGCCACATCACCGTGGCCCTCGCTGGCGATTCAGACACGCGAATCGCGAACTCCGCGGCTGTTTCTGACCGAATTGCCGCCTACCTCGGCGATAATTCCGCCACCGTCTTCGGCGAAGCGGCGATCGAGAGCGGCCTGCACCCGGAGGTCTTCCCGGCGCGCGCTGACACCATCGAAGCGGGCGAAGCGACCGGCAACCAGTTCACCACCATTTTCCTCGTCCTCGGCCTCTTTTCGATGGCCGCCGGCGTCATCCTCATCTTCATGATCTTCGTGATGCTCGCCGCCGAGCGCCGGGCAGAGATGGGAATGATGCGCGCCGTCGGTGCCCAGCGCGGGCACATCGTCCAATCGTTCGTGGTCGAAGGGCTCGCCTATTCGCTCATGGCCGGGGTCATCGGCGTCGTCCTTGGCGTTGCCGCATCGCTCGGCATGACGGTCGGCCTCTTGAAGGTCGTCGGTGGCGACTACTTCTCGCTCGTGGAGCCGAAGGTCACGCCGGTTTCGCTCGTCATCGGCTACAGCCTCGGCGTGGTAATCACGTTCATCACGGTCGTCTTCGCCTCGATGAAGGTCTCGCACGTGAATATCGTCTCGGCGGTGCGCCAGCTCCCGGAAGAGAAGCGCCGCGAAGGCCGCCGCAAGGTGCGCTGGTCGATGGTCGCCCTCGGCGTGCCCATGCTTGCGATTCCGCCGCTCGGCGCCTGGCTCCTCTTCCGCAAGGGACTCGGCCTGCCCTGGGCCTGGATTATCACGCCCCTCGGCCTGGTCACCGGCGTCCTCCTCGTGCTGGCGGGCAAATCCAGCGGCACGCTCTTCTTCTTTGCGCTGGGCCTCTCGCTGCTGCCACTCTCGTCGGCCGCGCTGGCCAGCTACTACCGCGTCCCCGGCCGCCCGCTCTGGACGACCGTCGGCCTGCTCCTTGCCGCCTACTGGCTGCTTCCTCCGGCCACCCACGACACGCTCTTCGGCGAATTCGCCTCCGATATCGAGATGTTCGTACTCAGCGGCATCATGATCGTCGTCGGATTCACGCTGATCATCGTCTTCAACGCGCCAGTGTTGACGCGGCTCATGGCGAGTTCCAGCCGCCCGCGCTCGGCCTATCTCGCCGCCTCGGTCCTCCTCGCTGGCGCCGCCGCCTCGGCAGCGGTCGGGCTTGCGATGGGCGACAACGCGGACGGACTCGGTGCGCTGATCTTCCTGCTCGCCGGCCTGCTCGTCCCGGTCGCCCTGCTGGCAGTCATCGCCGTGAAGGCGCCCTCGGCCGCGCCGGCCATGAAGATGGCCATCGCCTACCCACTTTCGAACCGCTTCCGTACGGGCATGACCATCGCGATGTTCTCGATTGTCGTCTTCTCGCTGACGGTCTTCAGCATCCTCCTCGCGAACGTCGATGCGGCGTTCCTCGGCGGCGACGCACGCGGCAACCTCGACATCGTCGGCACTTCGACCCACAGCGAGCCGCTCGCCGGGATCCAGGCGTCGGCAGCGGGTGGCTCCGGCGAAATCGCCGCCGTCGGCCTCGCAACCCTTCCGGTGAGCACCCAGACCGTCGGCACTCCCGGCGATTCGGCCGAATCGAGCGTCTATCCCATCATCGCCGCCGACGATGCGTTCTACGGCACCCTCGCACCCGGGGTGGAGTCGATCGCCAACGGCTATGACTCCGACGCCGATGTCCTCGCCGCGATGCGGGCAGGAGGCAAATTCGCCCTCGTCGACTCCACTGTCCTCGATGGCGCCTTCAACGACAGCTACGAATGGACCGCCGCTACGCCCGAGGTCGCCGATGGCCGCTTCGAGCCGTTCGACGTCGAGATCACGAACACCGCCACGGGCGCCACGGAAACGGTGACTGTCATCGGCACCCTCAAGGTTGGACTCGCCTCCAGCACCGTCTCCGGCGTCTATCTCAATAGCGCGACCTATGTCCCGCTCTTCGGCGACCCGGACTACCGCCGCTTCTACGCTCGCGTCCAGGATGGCGCGGACGCCAAAGTGGTCGCCCGAGATATTGAGTCCGCATACGCCCTCCAGGGCGTCGAAGCGGACAGCGTGAAGGCCCTCCTCGACGCCGCGCAGGCACAGAGCAACGCCTTCACCCGCATGTTCCAGGCGTTCATGGCGCTTGGGCTTATCGTCGGCATCGCCGGTCTGGGCGTCATCGCCTTCCGCTCGGTGGTGGAACGGCGCCAGCAGATCGGCATGCTGCGAGCCATCGGCTTCCAGCGCAGCACGATTAACCTCACGTTCCTCCTGGAATCCGGGTTCGTCGCGACCATGGGCATCCTCAGCGGAGTAGTCGGCGGGGCGATTCTCGGCCGGAACCTGCTGACCTCCGACACCTTCACCGGCGGCGCGGACATCCAGTTCGCGATGCCCTGGAACGAGGTCCTGCTCTTCGTGGCGGCAGCGTTCGTCTGCTCGCTGCTCATGACCTGGTGGCCCAGCCGCGGCGCCAGCCACGTCCCGGTGGCGGAGGCACTCCGCTACGAATAGTGCGTTCGCCTGGGAGCGAAAAGAGAGGGGCCACACATCGCGTGTGGCCCCTCTTTGTGTTCGATGGCGAACGAAAACCGCTGCGGACATCTGGCCCCCGAGCGTGCTACTCAGCCCGCTCTGGTTCGCGCTCGAATGCGCCGTGCTCCTCCTGGACGCGCTGCCACTCCGCTTCCGGGTCATCGCTTCCCAGCCGAGCCGCCGCCGTTCGCCGCGACGA